>JBHLQK010000049.1:0-15441 GCA_048884925.1 Candidatus Thorarchaeota archaeon | reverse complement strand
CCATTCTTTTCACCAATATTTCCGGACGGAGAAACTCCAAGCCCACCTTGGATGGCACCTCCCAGATCGCTTATGATGTCCCCGAACTCATTGGGCGCCACAACTACATCAAAACGCTCAGGATTCTGAATTGCAAATAGAGTCCACGCATCTACATACGCATAGTCCTTTTCGATATCTGGAAAGCCCTCTCCAATTCTATCGAAGGACTCTCGGAATAGCCTGCAGCCTTCGAGAAGGTTGCTTTTGTCCACACACGTTACTCGTTTTTGCCCATCACCGGGTGCACCTTTTCTTCCCATAGCATGATTGAAGGCGTACCTAGAGATTCTTTCCGCCCCACTGGCAGTAATTACACGTAAATCAACAGCGAGATCACCCTCTTCCCGTCCAGTAAGTCTGCCCCTTGCAGGTATGTATAATCCCTCTGTGTTCTCTCTCACAATGACCATATCGATATCATTGGGTTCTTTCTCAGCGAGAGGTGTTGGGACACCCTCATACAGTTTTACTGGTCTTACATTGGCATATAGATCAAGGTCCTGTCTTAGTCCAATGACAACACCATAACCAGCCATATTCCCATCTTGTCGTCTAACAGTCTTGCCTGTTGCATCCTTGGCACCGACCCCTCCGAGCAGAATCGCATGAGCCTCCTCCTTAGTGAAGATTTCAGCCTCCTCTGACCATTCACGTCCGTTCTTGAGAAAGTACTGTCCCCCACATTCAAACTCGTGAAGCTCAACCTCCAGCCCGCTGGTGCTAGACACGGCCGTTTTCATCACGTCAACAGCTTCTGGAACTACTTCCCTACCTATCCCATCTCCAGGTAACACGGAAATCTTGTACTTCCTCGTCAAATGGCTCACCTAATAGCTTCCTAACCATCCCAAGTCATTACCCTCATCGTCCAAGAGGTTTACCATGGTGTCCATTCTTTCACCATCGACATAGCGGATTTTGCAGCTAATAGTGAAGGGTTTCTTGCATGTGCTGCATTCAACAATCCAATTCTCTACTACATTCTCGATACCACTGCCAGTTATCTTCTCCGGCTCTCTATTCATTTCTATTAGCGATAGTTCCTTGCCATCACATTCATACGTACATTCCTTTAGAGGGATTCCTTCCATGCCTCTTCTCCCTAGGGCAACAAACACCTCATCCGGAAGATCTTCGAGAGTTGGTTTGCTTGTCAAATATGAACACTCCTTAAAACTGACTCTACTAGTATCGGATAAATCAGATGGTGCAGCACCTGTTTCATTACTACCGCTAAAGATTAATGACACCACAGAGTAATAGGCGTCATGCGGCTTTTCACTTACTCACGGCTTGGCGTGTCATCAATTGGTGTTGAGGTTGAGGGTGGGATTCTCGATCTTCCGGATGCTGCTCGGTATTTTGGCTCTACCTACCTCACGAATGGACAGAGATTCCCAACAACTATGAAGGACCTTCTCACTTGGGAAGCAGGAATAGATGCCGTTAGGTCTATAGTAGAGAAGTTTGAGAAGCTCCCTGTGCTTGAGCGCCCTCTCGTTTTTCCTACTTATTCTGTCAAAATTCTGGCCCCAATATATCGGCCTGGCAAGATAGTGGCTCTTGGTCTGAATTACAAGGAGCATATTGAAGAAACAGGAAGAGAAAAACCCGGATTCCCGGTAATATTCGCTAAATTCTCATCTTGTATTGTGAACCCTGATGATGTAATCCCTCTGCCGAAGGTTTCAGATAAACTGGACTGGGAGGTAGAGCTTGCGGTTGTTATTGGAAAGACCTGTAAAGATATCGATGAAGAGAATGCTCTAGACTACGTGGCTGGCTATACAATAATCAATGACGTGAGCGCCCGAGACCTTCAGAGTGGAGACGGTCAATGGATAAGAGGTAAGTCTCTTGATGGCTTAGGACCTCTAGGGCCGTGCATTGTCACGGTCGATGAGCTGGGAGATGGTTCAGGTCTGACGATGCAGACAAAGATCAATGGAGTTGTAAAACAGGACTCAAGCACATCACTGCTTCGTTATGGTGTACGTCAGATAGTTTCTCATCTGTCACAATCCTTCACCCTTGAACCAGCTGATATCATCGCAACAGGCACACCATCCGGAGTCGGATTCGCAAGAGATCCGCCTGAGTTTCTCAAGCCTGGTGATCAAATGGAGCTCTATATTGAGAAAATCGGCTATCTAAGAAACAGAATAATTCCAGCCAAGTAAAACGCTCATATTACGAAAAATTCACTCTGATTATCTGGCCCCGGCGAAACTGTGCTCTTATTGCTATGACTTCTGGAGCAACCAGATGCAAGTTTGCCTCTTCATTATCTACTAGCGCCTTCTTAGGAGTCCATTCTGAACCAAAGACTATGAACACTGATTCCATCCTTCTCGCATCTCTGATTACTGTAAGCTCCAGTTGATTACGTTCACTGTCCCATGATTGGTCTCTGATTTCAACTGCTCCTTGGGTGAAATGCATACTTGTGCTCAGAACCGATGGCACAATAGACTCTGGTCTGACTGCAAGCAGCTTTACAGAGTGAGGATTTAGATCCACTATATTCACCGTCTTCTCAACCATCCCTTCATATTGCTCAGTCCAGAACTCAAAGAGATGATGAGGAAGATTATCATCTAGTCCGATCTCTTTCAATGAGAATTTGACATTAATAGGCAACTCACCAAAATTGAACACTCCTACAGCTGCCCAACTACCCATGGGGGTCTCTATAGGGAGTGCAAAAAGTCGAGGGTTCTCTTCTACCAATGAATCAACTGCAACTGCACTCTTGGAATATATCGGGAGTAGCTTGTCGAACATATGGAGGCGCTCTTCAGAAAGTTCTTCAATGCGGTCGCTCATCAATAGCATTCCTCCACTAAGTGCAATAGCTGTCATCCATAGGCGTAGCTCTTCTAGCGTTGTATTGGTGTCTTGATGACGTAGCATCACACAATCGGGATCATTCTTCCACCATCGATCATGCATGAAAGCTCTGGTCAGTGTGTTTACAGCCGCCGGATAGGTGCCTAGGCCCCCCTCACCATCGAACATCCAGACTGGTCCTATGTCCGCACCAATTCTCATTCCATTCACAATTCCAATGCAGGGTCCTAGAGGTGCTCCACAACCCAGAATGAAAGAGGTACCCACAGCTTTACGGATGGCTTCAAGCCCATGTCTAATTGCCTGTCCTCGTGTCATGAAGGGGTCCTGACGTCTTCCCTCTACTGCAGCATCGTAAAGGAAGTCAATCTTGAAATACTCATACCCATCAGAACGAAGACGCTTAAAGGTCGCCTCCAAGAATGATATTACTTCTGGGTTGGTGAGGTCAAGAGCATAATAATCGCCAAGCCAAAGAGGATTCTGGCCAGCTACTACTGGTTTATTTTCATCACCTTTTACAAACCAATCGGAATTTTCCTTGAACAACTTGGAATGTTGAGAGGCAATGAATGGTGCAGTCCAGATTCCTGCTCTGTATCCTGACCCATTAATACTATCAACCAGGGCACTCAACCCCTTCTGGAACTTATCATTGGGTTCCCAATCACCAATTGCCCTCTGGTAGCCATCATCCAATTGAATCCATTCAATTTCCTTTCCGAATCTCTCAGAGAGCAGCTTCGTGTTGGCCCTCATCTCATCCTCGTCAATGACAGTGTAGTAGTAGTACCAGCTGCACCAACCTGTAGGAACATTTTCCCACGAAATTGCATCCATAGTTTTGCCAACAATTTCTGCATATTGAATTACATCTGAAAGCCCGTCGTCACCTACCAGCACGACAAGCTCTTCGGAAGCCAAACTCTGGCTCTTAGGAACGAGCACTCCATCTCCGAGCGAAGATGCAACAATTCGTGATAGCCTGCTTGTTTCTTCCTCTCGTCCGTGCAGTGTTATTTCAGAAAGCTGGTCAGCCATTGTAGAAAAGCCTATAGTGAGGGCATGTTTGGACTTGACATTACTGAGTACACTGAAGAAGTGACTTTTGTTCTCTCCTACTTCCAATTGCCGTGCCTGACTAAGGTCCCACGACTGGAAACCATTCCTAAAGAATCTAAGATCCTGACCATTCCATCCAGTGAATATCCTTGATTCATTTTCGATATCAATCGCAAGTGGATTAAAGGCTAGTATACCCACATCCTCAGACTTGTTTTTGAACATCAATAGGCAGTTAAACCCTCTCTGATTCCTATTCATACTGAACCTCACATTGAGTTCCGTTCTCTTGTCAGAGTCGGTCAGTTTCAAGACTACAACTTTCCCTTCTTCCCGTCCATCCTTGTAATCTACCGAACTGACTGACCTGTAGGTCATCTTTCTGGAATCTAGAGTCTGTAGCTCTGTCTGTATCTGAACATATGCATTGGAAAAATACATTATCTGGCCATCCGCTGAGACCAGAGAAATCGTACCTAGTCTCGTATTGAAATTAAGAGTGACCACATCATTGCTCAAGCTGATAGATTCCTCGCCAACCTCAAGCTTGCAGCACGGGTATTCCTTCTCCAATCAACTTGCCTCCGGGATTGGGATGTCCAAGACTTTCCTTCTTATTCTTTGCCCGAAGGGTCTAACACTGGGATTGCGTGTTGCAAAGAGCTGATTGCGTCAGAGCTCCTCAGCCCTTTTCATCGCATTATCCGCTTCCTCGTATTCGAAGAGTCGCTTGTGGGCGCTAGCTAGCATCTCCCAAGCTTCTTTGTCCTTTGGCTGGAGTTCCAAGTATCTCTTCGTGTATCTCTTGACACACTCCAAATCCTCGAGATTCTCACAGCATCTTGCACCATAGAATAGTGCTCGCTTATGGTCCATCTTAGGACCCATTTGTTCTCTGAATATTTCGAGGGCTGCCTCCCATTCCTGATTGTTGTAGAACTCCATCCCTTCTTTAAATCGAGTTTCCATCACTCCATACTCAGGCATGCGAGCAGCAAATTTTCCGAATACCATCATTGAGGAACAGCAAACTAGAATCATAGATATTAGGACAGAGGCACCTAAAATGATTCTCGGGTCTAGAAAGGGTATGCCCAATTGAGCTACAACCCATGCCAGTGTAATCCCAGCTACAAGAATGATAATCCCAAAAGCCGCTATTATCCGGATGTCAAGTCTAAATGGCTTCCTCGTGCTCTCAGGCTCCGTCGGAGCGAACATAATTCCTCAGCTGTACGCTTGCCCCTTTTAGGTGTGATGAATCAAACATTGACGAATCCAGTCAGCCACCTGATTTCTGTTTTCTTCTTTTGCTCCTCTCCATAGCGGCTCTCATGGAATCAAGTCTGTCACGGGAAATATGAATCCATTGATTGACCCGCTTTTCAAGGGATGGATCTAGTTCAAGAGCCGCCTCCGCACATGCTATAGCTCGCTCATCATCACCTTCTATAAAGTGGGCATTTGCAGAGTTATAGAATGCCTCTGCATAATCAGGTCGTATAGCCACCGCTCTAGTATATGCCTCTATTGCACTGTGTGCCTCAGCAAGACGCGAAAATGTGTTTCCCAAATTATTCCACGCTTCAGCATCCTCTGGATCAATTCTGAGTGCTTCTTCATAGCACTTCTTGGCTCCTTCGAAGTCTGCCATGTCGTATAGCGCTGTTGCTTTGTTGAACCATACCTCGAAGATCATGTTATCGATAGCAAGGGCTTCATCATAGGCCTTGATAGCTTCTTCCTCCTTTCCGGAACTTGCCAATGCAAATCCAAGATTATACCATCCCTCGATGGACTCAGGATGCTTATCAAGGAAAATTCTCAGGAGATCTACTGCCTCATCGTAAAGCTCGGATTCCATTAGACTCAGCGCACGGACTAGCTGATTCTCATTATCCATCGCCATCTTAGTATCAATCCGTAACTTCCTAGGCTTCCGTTCCATGGCTGGTGCCGTCTGCCTTTGCTTTGAATTCTTTGTCTGTTTAGATTCTATTCTGGATTCCTTGCTGTACGCCGTGCAATAATACTGAGGATGATTCCTATTCCAGTCGTAGTCATAGCTGTGGCTAGAAATAGGTCTAAGGCAGCCCCTGCACCTACAGTATAGACATTCTGTGCAATCTGTATAATGAGAGTGATTAAGCCCATTCCTGCACCAATTCCGATTAGGAACTTGCCTGTCCCCAGTCGGTCTGTGGTCATTAGCAGGCCGCCTCCAATGACGGTTATTCCGCCTAGCCCAGCAAGGATGAGTAGGACATAGAAAATCAGATTCAAAATGTCCACGAAAGGAGCGAGCTCAGGTATTGATGCAAGTATTTGAGTGATAGTACCTGCGATTCCAACGCTGCCTGTGGCACCTGCAATCCAAAGCAAAACACCTCCAATTAAGGCGAGGAGAAATGGTATTTTGTTTCTCATATCAGCACCAATTAGCTAGTTCTGCAACTGACCTATAATTCTATTTGAAGGAATCAATCGTGATTCTATCACTCCTTCTTCTATTAAAAACAGCAAGCTCAGTAATTCCAACTTCCTGAAGGATTTCTAGACTATCAACAATCCCACTTCCAACTTCACTTGGGTGATGTGCATCCGATCCTATAGTGACCGTTTGAATCCCCCTCTTGTGCAATGCTTCAACAATAACTCTCTCGGGCATCGGTTCTGAGAGACCTTTCCTCAGCGAGGAGGTGTTTATTTCATAGCCCACCCCTTGTGCCTTCATTATAGCACAGAGTTCATCAATGTGCGACTCCCAAAGCGAGTGGATTTCTGTTCCAAAAAACTCCTCTCCATATCTGCGGTATACATCAAGGTGCCCCAGAATGTCAAAGTGTCTGATCTTCAGTGAATCTTTAATGAGATTGTAGTAGATGTTTCCAACTTCATCCAATTTGTATCTTTTATAGATTTCAAATGCTTCCTCTCTCAATGAGATTGCCTTGTGATCAATAAGATGTACTGAGCCTATTACAAGGTCGAATTCTGTCGAGTGAAATGCATCGGGAAGGTCCTCGCCAATTCCTGGATAGAGGTCTACCTCCACTCCCAAACGAACATTGAGTCCTTTGTTGGCGTATTCCTCTCCGAGAGTTCTGATGTGATATTCATAATCCTCAAACCAGCTGGCATCGTGTACACTCACTCTTTCTCCCCTGATCATCACATAACTGTCATCCCGCGAAGGATCTGAGTCGAGGTGTGTTGTGAAGCAGATCTCTCGAAGTCCCTTGTCCAGAGCGGCTTCACAAAACCCTTCTAGAGTGCCCTCTGCATCAGCAGAATATGATGGGTGAATATGATAGTCCATCATCGATGTGCGACTTTCTGGAAACCGGTATAAGACGTTGACTAATGCAACGCGATTGTACTAGTACATTCGTTTATTGCACTAGTACTGGATCCGAAACTATTGCCACGGCCTCCTTTCCGGAGTCTCTTTCTCTCAAGAAGAGTGATGCGATGGTTGCCAGAAGTGTTGTCATGACGAGGAACATCACAGATGCCTGAAGGCCATAAACATCTCCAATCCAACCAAAAGCTATCGGTGAGAGGGAACCGGGAATAGCACCTATAGAAAAGAGGATTCCGAATGCCAATCCTTGTTTTTCTCTAGGACTGATTTCTGTTTGGAAAGCAGTGTTTGGCGGTACACCTAGGAAGAAGAAGAAGCCAAATCCGATAAGCACGAGGATTAGAGATAGCTGATCCAGTGGTGCATTTAGGAGAAACAATAGAGGGGTTGATACTGCTGTTGATATAATAATAAAGGGAACTCGTTTTCCTGTCCGGTCTGAGATAGGTGCAGAAACAATCTCTCCAATGATGCCCGCTATCAACATGATGGTCGTGAAATAGCCAGCAACAATTGCATCATACTGATGGTGACTTGCAACAAGGTAGAGGGGCATCAGTAGCGTGGTGCAACGAAATGACATACCTCTGAAACCTATGATGACAGTAAGAAGAGCGAAGTTCCTAGTCCATCCATCTTCCCCATCATCCTTCTCGCGTTGCTCCTGGTGCAGAGCTGGTACCTTCCGCGAATATCTCATCAACAGGACTACAGGCATGAAGAATGCAATACCAATGATGGCAAGAACCACAAACGATTCTCGCCAACCCCCAACAAGAACAAGCAACGAAACACCTAGGAATGGAATCACCGCCATTCCAACAAGACCTCCCATTGCCTGGATACCAGTCGCAGTAGCTCTAGCAGATTTAGGAAATTTCTCAGTCAACGCCGGGAATACACTGGGATGATATCCTGCGGCTGATACTCCCAATACCAGCATTGTGACAGTTAGGAAGAGGAATGTTGTTGCAAGACTTGAAATAAGCACAATGAGGGCAGTGATTATTACACTTGCAGGAATAAAGATGTCTCTCCAACCTCTATCACCAAGATAGCCGACTAGGAGGTGAGATGTGGTCATAGTCACAATTGAAGCACTCGTCACAACTCCCGCTTGAGTCAGTGTAAGTCCAAGTTCATCTCGAATTATAGGTAGAAATGGTGATAGCATCCCGGTATAGATGTGGTTCATGAAATGGGTCAATGTACATGCCAATAGAACCGCGTAGGATGCCTTGGTGATTCTTGACAAATTCATTGCTCACATCCATATGATTGAAAATCTGGCAACTAGACCCCCAGTTAAGGATACTGCCAACGGATTAGAATCAGGGCAAGATTGAACCACAATGCAATGCTGTAGCTACCAGAGCAGACCTTACACCAAGATCAAACAGCCTCCTAAGGTCATCTCGATTCCTTACTCCTCCCCCAGCGATTATCTCCATTGATGAGTTTTCGCATATCTCTAACAACGCATCATGCACGGGACCCTTTCCACTCCCAACAAGTGATAATTCCAGTACAATGAGTTTTTCAACTCCTAAATCTTCAAGAATGCCTGCCATTTCTTTTGGGGATTTATCTGCAAACTCTGAGCATGCACTCATTGTCTGACCATTCATCAAGTCCAGAGAACCGACTAGTGATTCTCCATGATGCTCAAAAATTCGTGCTAGTTCTTCCATTGACTCTATAGTTTCAGTTGCCACAACTACGTGATGCACTCCAGTTTTAAAAAGCGGTTCAAGATCATCTAATGATGCTAATCCGCCATCTAAGAGAACCTCCAAATCTGAAGATTTGATAATCTCAGCAATGATATCAAAGTTATCACCATCACCAGTGATTGCATCGAGATCGGCAATATAGAGAGTTTCCACCTCAAACGTTTTTTTGATGGCGTTCGCCACATCAAGCGGATCAGACCCCTTTACTATCCTACTTTCTATTGGCTTATATGCATCTCTCTGGCCAGCTACACCATGGACTACTTGGCCTTCCATGATGTCCATTACGGGAATGATGTCCGCTTCTCTCCTCATGAGCGATTTTGGATGCTCCTGTAAGAGTCTTATAGGTTGCTGACCATGGAATTTTCGGTCAGCAATGCGAATATTCCTCTACGAACACATATCAGGAGGTGGACTTGCCAGCGAAGACCTGTCGCCGAGCTTTGCTGCACAGGGATTTGCGATGCTCTGCACCATGGCACGGTGTCTCAACTACGCTGGTCACAATGTGTCCCTCTCCTATGATGCCAGAATACATGAGCAGTTTCTACCTCGATCAATACACAGAGAAAAGGTATCGGATGAAGATAGTTGGCAAACAGCTATAGAGGTTCTTTCTGATAATGCTGAGTTGGGACTTGTAATAGCCCCGGAGGATGAGGGCATACTTGTGGAAGTCCTTAGAGCTATCAGATCTAGAGGTTTGAACGTAGTTAATCCTGATACTGAAACCGTTGCATTTTGCTCGGACAAGATCAATAGTGCGCGTCTCTTTGAGGAGCTATCCCTCCCAGTACCAAGAACGATATTTGGGACCATTAATGACATCTTGAATGATAGCCACGATCTGAATTTTCCTGTAGTAATCAAGCCTGCAATCTCATCAGGGGCGACGTGCACCTTCATCGCATATAACACCGGTAGTCTCATGGAACTCGCTCATAGGCCTGAGATGGAGGATAGGGTTGCATCATTTATCCTTCAGGAATATATTGATGGAGTCCACGCTAGTGTATCTCTTCTTACTGGAAATGGGAAGTCATCAGTAATATCAGTTAATCGTCAGAACGTAACCCTAGGTACTTCTGTATCAACTCCGGGCTATCATGGTGGAGAATGTCCCTTTGATCATCCTGCAGCCAAGAAAGCTGCAGCAGATGCTCAAAAGATAGCGGACTCACTACCCGGTCTTTGTGGCTATGTGGGCATCGATTTTGTGTTCAAGGGAAAAGAGGTCTTTCCAATGGAAATCAATCCTCGACTCACCGTCTCATCCATCGGTCTCGAACGAACAGTCGGACCCAAGGGATTGGCCAGCATAGTTGAATGTGCCTCAGGTTCACCTCCCAAACAGATGACCTTGAAGGGTTGCTCTGTCTTCGAGGAATATATCGATATGAAACGAGTTCCTGAATCGAAGTACAATATCGATGACTACGCACGAGTAATGGTGATCCCAGGTGTTTCAAGTCCACCATTTCCATTGCAAGATGGCACGACGATAGTGCGACCCTATGTCTGTGGATGGGGTTCAACAAGAGATGCGGCTAGGGAAAACCTAAGGGCAATAGAACGCAGCATCGACAAGCGTCTTGAGGGGATATCTGCTTGAGAGTAGTTGGACTGGACATAGGAGGGGCGAACCTCAAGGGATGTGGTCTCACCCTAGACGATAGTGGTGTTCCTACTGACCTCGCCTTTCGCACCGAGAGTTTTCCAATCTGGCAGCGCGAAAGACTTGATCTCTGGAATCTTATAGCTAACACAGTATATGAGTTGACGGGCACTTCGCAGGCACCTGAGCTTGTATCAGTGGTTATGACAGCAGAGCTCTCTGATACATTTCAAACAAAACGCGAAGGTGTTACAACCATTGCTAAAGGAGTTCAGAGGACACTCAGAAACATTCCCCTCCTTTTTCCTGACATTAACTTGGAATTACTTTCGTTCGAGGAAGTCTTGAACGACCCTCTTCGAGTAGCAGCGGCAAACTGGCCTGTGCTGGCTTGGACTGTAGGGAGAGGAATCCCCAATTGTATTCTCATCGATGTTGGGTCTACAACCACTGACATCATTGCGATTAAAGAAGGGGTTCCAATTACGCGTAGCAGAAGTGACACAAGTCGCCTTATGAGTGGTGAGTTGGTCTACACTGGAGCACTTAGAACTAATCTTTCCGCGATATTGCGCGAAATTGAACTAGATGGTGTGAGCTGCCGTGTATCCTCAGAGTATTTTGCAACAAGTGCGGATGTCCATTTGGTGCTGGGACACATTGCCAAGCATCAGTATACAAACGATACGGCAGATGGACGAGGAAAATCGATTGAAGAGTGCAAGGCTCGATTAGCCCGAGTTGTATGCGGGGATATTGAAACTGTATCGGAATCTCAAATCTTTGATATTGCTCGACAAGCTTGGACCCAACAACTCAGAGATATCCTCAGCGCAGTATTCCAGGTCTGCGCTCTGCATGACATGGAACCTACTGAGCAAGTCTATGTCTTTTCTGGGATTGGGGCTGCCTTCTTGGGTCGAAGCGCCTTGGCATCGCTTGACATCAAAGAGGGGAAGCACCTGCATGACCTTCTGGGACCAGATGGCGCCACAGCAGCAACCGCTTTTGCGGCTGCACTCTATGCGGCCAGAAACTGGAGATGAGTGTATTGAAGGTGGTCATCAAAGTGGGCGGAAGTCTGATGAACCACCCTTATCAACTAAGAGAAATCCTAAAGCGAATCTCAGCTATCGCCGAACAACGCAAAGTACTGATTGTGGCGGGCGGCGCATATCTCGCTGATCGAATACGGGATCTTCACAGCAGGAGATATTTTACTGATTCCGCCGCACATTGGCTAGCAATAAGATGCATGGATCTTAGCGGCGCCATAATGGCAGATATGCAACCGTCATTGAACCTCTATTCGGGTACTGATGCATTCGAAAGATGGGCCAATGGGATGAGCTTCATAATTCAGCCATATGAACTTCTGAAGGCGTATGACAGACTCCCTCATAGCTGGGATGTCACAAGTGATTCGATTGCCCTTTGGATGGGAATCCAAGGAGATGCAGACACAGTATTAATTCTCAAAAGTATCAATCCATTTCTGAAATGGTGGTCGGTCGTTCAATCAGAGACAGAAGTTGTTAAACCTGAGAATCTGCAATATCTTGTTGACAAGGACATATTGGACCGCTATATTCTGCAGCTCCACCCAAAGTTCAATGGAGATTTCTATGTCCTAAATGGCCTCTGGCTCGACAGAATATCAGAAGTTATAGATAAAGCAGCTCAATAGGCTACGTGCTTTTCAGAATTAGCTTCAGTTCTTTGACAAGCTCCGCATCGACTCTTCCTTCGGTCCTATCTCCTCCAGGAAGCGCTGCGGTTCTCACTCCTATAATATCAGGTTTGAGCCCTGCAGCAATCCTGAATGATTCATCAGCTAATGAACCAGCCAATGCCACCTCAAGATCATTGTTCTGTCCTGTTTCGATGATTGATGCAACTTCCTCCTCAGTCATAAAGACAAAGAGGTCTCTTCCATCTTTGACTGCTGTGTCGATCATTATGGTTTCAACGCCGCTAGACTGCGCAATATCGGGGAGTACAGCTGGATTTAGCGTCCCTGCACGTAGGAAGTCCCCGTAAAGTGCTGCAACAGCCTTACTCTTGCTGCCAAAATCGTTGAGTGTGTCCACAACAGATTTCAAAATATAACCTGCATCTTCTTCCTTTGTGGAGCCATAGAGGCCTATTTTTACAAAGTCTGCACCTGCTTGTGCTGCACCCAGGGCAGCTTGTGCGATTGTGCCTGGGAGATTCGGCACATCGCCTACAGCAGCGCTTACCGGGATGCTTTTCTCGATAGTTTCCCTAATCTTACGAATCAATGCTGGAGTGGCTGCTCCAAGAGACCCCTCATGCGGGTTCTTGACATCAATAATATCCGCCCCTCCTTTCACCGCCTCGAGAGCGTCCAGCTCATCTGTTGGACTCACTAGGAGCTTTGCCATTGTAAACTCAGTTGCTTAAGTCCAACTGGTACTAATGACTGCTCCGATTGATGATGTTTTCTACTTTTCATGCAACTATCATGCTTTTCATGGTAAATCATCGAGAACAACGTTTGGATCAAAATAAGTAGTGTCGGGAAGCTGATGATTCAGGATGAACCCGGATCATCAGCATATCCGACTTTCGACTCGGTAGTGTTTTTGGTATGAAGAACAGGGTTCCACATTCTTTTAAACAACTAAAATCGCGCAATCAAGGTGTCGAGAAATACACTTAGCTGGGGTTTCAAAGCAATCCGACGAGCCATTGCACTATTCTCAGACTGAGTCTATCATTGGATGTTGAGGAGTATTCTCCATTGATGCCCCAGTTGTCAATGAAGTAGTTCGTGCCTGTCACGATGAGTCTTCCGCCGCCTACACCCTGTATAGCACTAAGCACGTCATTGCCCTCGTACCTCCCTAGCGTGATTGCACTAGCTGGTTCGTTGATAGCTGCACCAAGATAGTCGAAACTCCCCACGCCACTAGTAATGGTGTGTGCAGTCACCTGCGTCACCTCAACAGGATCTAAGGCATCAGCTATCAATGTGTAACTGAAAGAGTACCCTGTCCAATCTATGAAGTCATTTAGCTTGGCGACATCTAGCGATGCGTTTGATAAGGCGGTGACAAAAAGCCCTCCACCTGAATTATAGTAGTCCTCGTAGGCTTGCTTGGTTTCGGGTGCGAAGGGCAACGAGAAAGTTTCAAAGACAAGTGGGTTCGTTTCATTGTCTTCCCAGACAAACGGGTCAAGAAGCACAACTGCATCAAACAACTGCAAGTAGGAGAGTGTTGTAAAAGACTCATCTCTGATCTCAGTGACGGAAATGCTGTTTTGAGTAAGAATCTCGTAGAAGTCTCTAAATTGGCCATATGTCGTATCCATCCACCAAGTTGTGAAGCTGATGTCAAATGCCACTCGAGCAATAGCTGAAGTCACATCAAAATCGACCTCAATAGATGTGCTGCCAAAATCTGTCGAACTGAACTGGATCGTAGCCTGATAGTTACTTGGCCCAATGTCTGGCACATAGATTTCTAATGTCACATATCCCGTCTGGTTAATTGTTACTTGGGATGGAATATCAAAGACAGAAAGAGTGCTGGTAGTGACCTGAACATTGAAAGTTGAATGGCCCGCTGTTAGTAGTCTTATTTCAAATGTGTAGTTATCACCATAAAACAGCCTTTCGAAGTCAATTGGCAAGGAACCTGGGAATGCATGAGATATGGCTGGGAGACCTCCATCAACTAGAGTTGAGGCCATAAGTTGTTTGGATGCTTCAAGGTTCAATGCACCCGCTCCAACAATATAATCTGGATACTGCAATGGATTTGCACCCTTGACTAGGGCGGTCATAATTGCCCCGGGTGTGTATGTGATGTTATTGCTTATGCTATAGGCCATCAGTTCTGCTGCTGCTGCTGCTACCCGAGGAGATGCAAAACTGGTCCCATAGTATCTTGAGTTTCCGGAATCAAAATATCCTGGCGCCGATATATCTGGCTTCATGTATCTCAATGACGTTGGTCCATAACTTGTGTACTCAGCAGGTACTCCGAAGTCATTCAGTCCTCCAACTGCAAGTGCATGTTCAAACAGACCAGGAGTGTTGATGGTGTTGCCAGCTAGCCCATTGTCTCCTTCGTTTCCTGCCGCTGCAACTACAACAGCACCATGAGTGAACGCATATTCTACAACCGCTTCTAGTGGGTCTTCATATCCTGGAGTCGCCCCGAGGCTGAGATTGATTACACTGCAGTTCTGCTCAATAGCCCAGTAGATGGCTGCAATGACTCCTGCAGATGTAGCTACTCCATTGCTGGCGAGGACTTTGGCGTTCACAATCACTGCGTTCGCACTATTTGCTGCAACTGCCTTGGCCACTATTGTGCCATGTTGACTACCATCGGGCCTTGAATCGCTGACAGTAGTTTCCGCTGCTGGATATCCATTCTGCGGTAGAACAAAACTCTGCTGAGCTCCCATCCTTCTATCTAATGTCAGATCCACGTCAATTCCAGAGTCAACCACTGCAACTTTGATAGGCTCTTGTGGTCCCGGTATCAGGTTTCCTAGAGGTATTAGAAGAAAGAGCCCTCCAGATGCGACAAGCATGATGATAATCACGACTGCAATGATCCTCAGGCTGCTTGAAGATTTCCGAGGTCTTGGCTCGTAGTATGGATAGGGGGACTCGATGTAATCAAACATTGCGTGCACCAGAGCATGTCATCGCGTATGTTTCAACTCGGATTTTTGAGCAGATGAACCTATCGACAACGGTATTATCGCATAGGTTTTGAATGTATATCAATAGA
>JBHLQK010000048.1:0-15497 GCA_048884925.1 Candidatus Thorarchaeota archaeon | reverse complement strand
CTCTCTTCGAGGCGATGCATCCCGAATCATGCGTCGCTTTGCTCTGGAAGAAGATTCGGAATATCAAAAGCTGCGAGAAGAGTGGCACCGCCTCCTCCGATCGCATCGCAAAGCAGGTATAGGAAATGACTAGTTACGAAAGAAACACTGGAATGGTAGTGTGCATACTTGGTGTACTAATCGTTGGTGCGGTCCTTGTAGGCGCCCTTGCATACTTCGGTCCCACAACTTGGGGCTGGTTCATTGGCGATGACACAGTGTATTATCATTTTGACAGTACTATAGGTGCTACGACGGGAACAGTTAATCTTGACGTTGACGTCACGACTGGATCGGTCAATATAGACTTCGAAGACAATGCCACGCTGTTGTATAGGATTGACGTAGGTGCAAGTAACCGGACAGTGCAGCAGACTAGCGCGCCGACCGTTATATTCTCCGCCAACACAATCACTCTTGACTACTCTGCATTAGCCGCGAATATCACTCTAGGTAGCGGAGTCAACTACACACTGGACATTACGACTGACACTGGAGACATTGACTGTGACATCATACAGGGCGCACACATTGACGACGTCACCCTTACAACTGGCACAGGCGCCATCGACATTTTCATGGGCAGCGGTGTCGTCATTGTAGGAAGTCCAGACTTCAACTTCGAAACCACCACAGGGGCGATTGATCTGAATATAGCCCTCCCTGCGGGGATTGGCGGCAGCATCGAGGCCGCTGCCGGCACTGGGAGTGTTGATATTGATGCTCCCGGATGGACTGAAATAACATCAAACCACTATGAATCAATTGACTACGACACAGCTAGCCAGACGGTAACCGTTGTGATTCAGAGTGGCTCTGGTGCAGTTGAAGCACACATAAACTAGATGCACGCCTTTTGGAGGGAAATTTCCCTCCACTCTTTTTCTTCTTGGGGCAGGAACGTAGAATTGGCATTACACACCAGTAAATGGTGAACGGTTACCTTTTAACCCGACGCGACTAGAAATAGGTTGTAATGTCCGACCATCATTCAGATATTGACATGTCGGAAGTCTACCAGCTGCCCCACCAGGAGGTCAGCCTCTCTGATTTTCCATGCGACGAAGAATGGATTCTAGACATCGGAGGCGGCGGAGAAGGTATCATAGGCAGGTTGAAGGGACGTCAGGTTGTGGCTATTGATAGGCTCAGACCTGAGTTGGAAAGCATACAGAGTGATGCCCTGAAATTAATCATGGATGCGCGTGAACTGCAATTCCTTGAGAACTCATTTGGAATCGTCACGATATTCTTTACACTCATGTATATGTCATTCGAGGACCTCGATACGATATTCTCTGAGATTTCCAGAGTCCTAATGCCTGGAGGGGAGCTTTTGATTTGGGATGTCAAGGTGGAAGTCCCTGATGGTCTTGACTCGAAGATTAAGTATTTCATAGTCCCATTGAGTGTGACTTTTCCTGACGGTACAAGAAATGAAACAGGATATGGAGCATATCTTCGAAATCAAGACATGGAGAGTTTCGTAGCAGTGGCAGCGGAACACGGTTTTGAGGTCATCGAACAGGAAGAGCATGGCCTCGTATTCTATGCGCGTCTCATTCTACGCAAAGGCTAGAGCACTTTGAGATTTCGAATCAATTCATAGTAATTGGGAAGAGTTATTCGAATCATGTGAAATAAAGAGATAGGTCACTATCTTGGAGTTTCATTCAGATATTAGCGATAATGGCATTGTTGTTGTTTTCAAGGGTGAAAGTTACCTAATCAGCTACCCCAAGGAAGTGTGGGAATCCACACCCAAAGCTACCCAAGTTGCGCTAAGAGATAATTTGGTGTTGGCGACGACAATGCATCTTCCCATAGTCTTCAATGAAACTGAAGTGATATACCACTCTGGACGGCCCCTACTAGAACCCCACTTCACACAAAATTTCCTGAAAGACATACCCTCATGCACAGAAGTAGATGGCTCTGATACGGCGGATGCTGTCCGTAGATTCTTCAACACTAACTTCAAATTCCTAAATCCTGAAATCGCTCTTCCATCCCTGCAGCCTGTCGATTCCCCCTATAGGGCAATTGTAGGGCTAAGCTTTGGCAAAGACAGTCTTCTTACATATGCATTGGCTGATGAGATTGGCCTCGATCCCCATGCAGTTTTCATTGTAGAAGAAAGCATGACTTATGAAGAGAAGCATAAGAAGGCATTAGGGGAGAAGTTCAAGAAGGAGTTTGGGAAGGACCTGCATATCCTTCACCATGACACCGGACGGTTCAGAGACTATGACCACCTAGGTCTCCCATTCTCTGAATTCGGTTGGGGTCTACAAACAACTGAATACGCTTTGGAGCTGATTCCTTTCGCCTACACGAATAATGGGAAATACCTGCTCTTTGGGAATGAGCAGACTGCATCAGCGACGTACATGGATGCCGAGGGCAAGTGGCTTGTATATCCATGCTATGACCAATCTCATGAGTGGACTGTACAGATTGACCAAATCACTCAGATGTTCTCAGGAGGTTCGATTAGAACTGGAAGCCTCATTGAACCACTCATGGACATGATGGTCCAGCGAATCCTTGCACATAGGTACCCACATTATGCAAAGTATCAGATGAGCTGCTTCACTGAGAAGGAATCTGGAAAGAACTACCATTGGTGCCATGACTGCACAATATGTGCGAAGATGTATCTCCTAAGCGTGGGTGGCGGAATCGAACCCTCAGCTATTGGGCTTAGACAGAATATGCTCTCTGCTTCGAACAAGCGCTTCTTCACACTTTTTGGTGGCAAGTCTGCCCTCACTTATGCCAATACCGAAATGGCCCGAAACGAGCAACTCTTTGCCTTCCTTTCTGCTGTGAAGAAGGGAGCCAAAGGCGATTTGATTGATGAATTCAAAAGCAGTGATTTGTATCGAGAGGCTCTTGATAGAGAGGATGAGCTATTTAGAAAATTCACTCACATTTACGAGCCAATATCAGTACCACGCGAATTGAAGAACGATGTAATGTCTATCTTTCGTGAAGAAGTTTCTTCTTTTACACTTTGAATGCGCGGCGTTTCACCAAATGCCTCCAAACTTCAAGTTGAGCTCCTAATTTGACTTCGTTAAGGTATTAAACCAGTGTTGCCATTCTGTGCACGTGAATTAGATGCGGGTTGCATTGATACTAAACACACGGTTTGGAGAATCGGAGTTTGAGGTGGAATATGATCCCCCACACACGATTGAGCTGATTAAACGCGGGATAGAGGAGGCTGGACAAGAATATGTGTTCATCGAAGCCAACGAGAATGTTATTGAAACCCTCAAGGAATTGAAGCCTGATCTGGTACTTAACCGGTCTGAAGGTCTGCGCGGAGAAAGCCGCGAGTCGCACATCCCTGCAATTCTTGAGATGTTGGGAATTCCCTATATTGGAGCAAACATTCTATCAACAGCAGTTTGCCTCAACAAGGCTTGGACAAAGAAGATTCTCACGTATCATGGCATTCGGACTGCAGCTTTCAATGTGTTCCGTACTGTGGAAGAGTCGGACTCTGCAGACATCCCATTTCCTGCAATCCTCAAACCAAACGAGGAGGGCTCATCTGTGGGGATTAATGAAGACAATGTGGTGCGAAATCGTGAAGAGCTAAGGAGAAAACTTGGGGAAATGATAGAGGTATACCAACAGTCGATTCTTGTCGAGCAGTTCATAGAGGGTCGTGAGTTCAGTGTAGGAGTATTAGGTTCTCCTGAAAGCCCTCTCGAAGTGTTTCCAATTCTTGAAATCGACTTCACAAAATTACCACCTGAGGTCATGGGAGTATATGGTCAGCGGGCAAAGACTATCTTTGAGGACCTAGACAACTATGTCTGCCCAGCTCAGATACCTGATACATTGAGGGAAGAGATCGAAAGACTCACGCTAGAAATCTGTTATATCCTTGAGGTTCCTGATTTCGCAAGAATTGACTATCGGATGAATGAGAAGGGTGAGGTATTCTTCCTAGAGATAAATCCATTACCTGGGATGGACTTTGATCTTGAGGAGAAAGACATCTCCTTTTATCCGTATATGGCAATGAAGGCTGGATACACCTATAGTCAACTTATTGAACGCTTGATACAATCGGCATGCAGTAGATATGGCATTGGAGAATGATGCGAACATTCACTTGATTGAACATCAGGAGATGAAAAGAAATGCGTCTGAAGGATCAGCCAGATGGCAATGAGCCCACATGGAAACGGCTTCATGAGAGTCTGTCCAAGGTATATTCTGGCGACATAAAGATTCTGTTTCCACGTAGGCTTGAAAAGAAGCATATTGATTGGTTCATGGAAATAGAACGCCAGGCATTCAGAACCGATCTCAGGTACTCTGAGAGTGAGATAAGGGACCGTCTGAAGGAACCCGGCCACCTTCTCATGTTTGTTCTTGTGGATTCACAGCTTGAGGCTACCTTGCTCGCGTACACATTACCTATGACATTCGTCAAGACTCTCCACTTGGACACAATAGCTGTCAAAACACAAAGAAAGGGCGTTGGTAGGCTTATAATAGAGGCATTGATTGAATGGGCGAGAATGGAAAACGTCATTGTGATATCTGTTGACACCGAAGTTGAGGATGAAAAGGGAATACATCTACAACGATTCTATGAGAATCTGGGATTCAATCTCGTGGCGCGTGAGGAATCAGGCAATCTTACGATGAAAATTGTGCTCTGAGCAGGAATCCCTAGAAGTCCCGACCTGTTAGAATTGCTAAGAACTGACCCTTTACAATTACGCGGCTGTCAGCGAGTTGAGCCATGACTGCTAGAGTACTAGCTGCTGCAGGGAGCACGTTCAATCCTTCCTCTTCACGAGCTAGCTTAGCAAACTCAATCATCTTGGCCTCAGAAGCATAGTCTGCAAAACCATCTGACTCGTATATTGCGTCTAAAGCTTCTTGACCATCAAATGAATGCCAGTTTGTCAGAGGCTCGTTGATCCTAGTTTCTTTGATTTCCTCTCTGCTCAGGTCAATAAGCCTTCTACTCCTCAGCCTAAATGATTTGACTATTGCATTGCCTCTTCTAGTGCTTGTAGCAATCATGCGGGGCACTTTCATAACCCTACTCGATGCGACCAGGTTCTTGTAGCCCTGATAGATACCAGCAATCGTTGTCCCATTTCCCACGGGGCAGAAGACGTAATCTGGGACACGCCTCATTTCTCTATACGCTTCTGCTGCAATTTCCGCATAAGCGTTCAACGCAATCTCAGTTGTTCCATGTGCGCCTGGATTTGCGTTATACCAGCCATTCTTTTCAGATATCTCACCTGACAGGTATACTAGATCCTCATATTGTCCTTCCTCGAAGTGGAGTTCAGCACCGGCATCCTGTATTCGTTTCAATCTGTCTTTTGGCAGATGGTATCCCTTCGGAATGAAGATGTGTGCTGGAATCTGCCATAATTTAGCTGCATAGGCAAGAGCCGCCCCGTAGTTTCCACAGGTAGCTGTGACCATGGCTCTGGCTTCTTTTTTCCATGCATCCTCAGCTAGAGCGAGCGCTATCCTATCCTTTTGGGTTCCTGTGGGATTTCCTCCCTCAAACTTCAGAAAAAGGCGTTCCACTCCAACCTTCGGGGCAAGGTTACGAGATTCAACGAATGCTGATGAACCCACGATGTCCTTCCATCTGGCTTTGGGTGGTGTCCTTTTTACTCCATTTGTCTGACGTTCTTTTTGGTTTTCTGAGAACTCACTCATGTTCTGTCAAGTCCAGCCTCGACATGATTTTTGGATTGGTCGGAAGAAAATCTAGCGTTCTTATTTATCCTTATGCCATGCAATACTGCTCCCAAGGCATATTGTTCACAGTTGCTGCGCTACGGAAGCATTCACTACCAAATCACCTTGGAGAGCCGCTTGGCTCTTGCATTACATTCTGCAGATTTCACGTCGTCGCCTGCCTCCAAATAAAGAGATGATGCAATTTGCCAGGTTCTTCTCGCTTCGGGGTTTCTCTCCAGCTTCTCTAAACATAACGCCCGATAGTAGAGATGTTCTGGATTACTAGGATCCACAGAGAATGCTGCGTCGAAGTCGGAAAGCGCCTCTTCGAACCTATCTTGATTGAAGTATACAATCCCGCGGCTGTGAGCCACCTCAGAGTTGTCTGGAGCCAAAGCTAGCGCTGTATTGAAGTATTCCAGTGCTGCAGACTCATCACTCATTAAGAGCAGAACACTCCCACTCTTTACCCACGCTTCGATGTTTTCTGGATTTGCATTGATTGCCTTAGAATACGCATTCAGGGCTTCCTTGTATGACCTCATCAGCTTATGGACGTCACCTTTGCGTATCCAAAGAGCAGGCTCATCAAACTTCACACCGACCGCCTTGTCATAATAGAATAACGCCTCGTTGAAATCCTTCTTTTTGATAGCAACATCACCCAGCAGAGCCATTGCATAGGGTTGTTCTGGATCAACATGCAGTGCACCCACGAGAGCTTCCTCTGCCTGGTCTAGCTGGTCATTTTCATAGTGAATGGCTCCAAGTTCCATGTATGCAGGGATGAAATCATTCTTGCTCTCTATTGCCCTCTTAAGCCAAGTTATGGCACCTTCAGTCTTGCCTCTCTTCTTGAAGTATAGCCCCTTAGCCATTAGTGCTCTCGAGTTATTCGGTGAAAGCATGAGGGCTTTCTCTATATTCTTCAAACTTTCTTCATAGTTCCTAAGCTCAATCTGTGCCATTGCCAAGTAGGTCAACGCGCGCATATTACGTTTATCGACAGCTAATGCACTCCCAAAACAGCTCACCGCATCGCGATACTCGCCAACAAGGTAGTAGGCCATTCCCATATGCACCCAAGCCGCTGGTTGCCTGCTGTTGAAGCCCAGACATACCTCATATTTCAAAATGGCTTTTGCGTAGTCACCTTCAGAAAGGTGCAGGTCAGCAAGTTTGCACAATACACCAGGGACACGCTTGTCGTCTATCATCGCTTCTAGTGCATTATCAAAGAGTGTTTCCAATTCTGTGAGGGCTTTTCGGTGTCTGGAGTGGAGTGCACGGGGTCGAATCAGCTCTGGCTCAATCTCGCCTGGAATCCCTACTGCATTGAGTTTCTCCAAGATTGACCCGCATAGATCTTCCGACGCTCCGGCCATGACTACCCCACAGTCCTTTAGGCAACAGGTCGTTACTTTTCTTATCAACCTATGGAACGGTATTTAGAGTACATAGACAAAAGCGCTAAGCGCAAGCAGAAAGATTGCCAAGTAGTACGTCGGCATAATATACAGCTCGTGATGTGTTATTTTTTGACGAAAGGCATTGACTGCTAATAGAGAGTCTGATAGAATGAAGAACACTACACCGATTACTGGGATGAATCCTAGAGGATTGCTAGTCGTGAGCCAGAGTAGTATCGATGTGCTCAGTGTGCCTGATATGAGTAAGAAATACACTATACCCGATCGTAGAATGAATGGGGGAACCTCTGCACCTGATGACTGAAGGTACCTTATTAGCGTTAAAACATAGACTACCATCACAGCCAGGCATGCCATGGACACTGCCATCGGGAGAGTCGTCAGTCCTGCATTACTAGCATGCCAAAGGAAGTCTACGTTGTATAAAATATGGGCGATAAGGAACATACCTATCCCAGGTACTAGATCAACCTCCATCGCAACGTCTCCGAACATACAAAATACCAGTGCAACGGCCAACAATATGTAGAACAACGTGAGAGTTGTTGGAGTGAGGAGAACGTAAATCACGCTTATCAAGGCTGGAGAGAGCTTAATCACCGTTGTCAGTGATGCAAGTTTCTTTACGCCGTTAGCTGACCGGTCTTGGAGTATTGTCGAGATAATCGCAATGACCCAGAATGCGGGTATGTAGATGAGAAGCGACATATCCACGTGTGAGTTCATCCACCCCTTAAGTATGCTTGATTTCAGAGCAGCCACTCCTTAGTGGACTGCGCCGTATCTCACGCGACAATCTTCACGGGCCTTAGGTTCACTATCCTGTGCTCACCATCTACACTGTCGTACTCGACCATACCCACAAGCTCACCACTAGCACCGGGCTGCAGCTCAAACTCCACTTGGACTACTGAGAGGTCACCAGGCTCCACCGTACCTCCTGGCACGCTCTGTATTGTATCAGTGAGATCTGGTATACCGAGCACAACCTGTACATTGTTCATTGGGTTTGTAGATTCGTTTCTCACTGCCACTCCGAACACAACCTTGCCATCACGAATCTTGTACTCCACCACCACATCCATACCCGGCTCCAGTCCCGGACTGGCAGGCTCAGATGTTGTGACAAAACCTTCGGGCCTATGAGTGCGCCTCACTCGACGGTAGACCACCACTGCGATTCCAGCCAGAATGATGAGTCCAGCTAGTGGTACTACCCAGTGGACTCGTGGATTAAAGTCCAGCGAGTCTATGATGCCATCCTCGTCAGTGTCTGCGTTGATGGGTGAGGTGCCATAGACAGCCACTTCCTCATAGTCCGTCCAACCGTCTCGATCTGTGTCATTGTGTAAGAGGTCTGTACCATACACCCGGTACTCTAGATCATCCGAGAGTAGATCATGATCGGTATCATTTGAAAGAGGGTTGCTCCCCAATACTTCTGCTTCGAGACCATCCAGCAGGTTGTCCTGATCGGAATCATCCATATTTGGGTCTGTAAAATAGATGAACAGCTCTTCGTAGTCAGTCAAAGAATCTTGGTCGGCATCAGCTTTTGTGGGGTCTGAGAAGTAGATCATCACCTCGTCATAGTCTGATATGAGATCCGCATCTGTGTCATTTCTTGTAGCAGATGTCTTGTAGACGAACAATTCGTCGTAGTCGCTCAAGAGGTCAGAATCCGTGTCATCGGAGAGCGGCGAGGTGCCGTAGATGTTGTATTCTGCACCATCAAGCAGCAAGTCCCCATCACTGTCTTCGTTCAGCGGGTCTGTGCCGAATGATATCTCGAGCCCGTCCTCCATATCATCATTGTCTGAGTCCGGATCATCAGGTCGAGTTCCGAATACTCTCAGTTCCTCTAAATTGGTGAGCGTGTCTCCATCACTGTCATAATCCGAGTCGAGGATGCCCGTGTAGGTCATGTTGGTGGTTGGGTCAGTCAGTGTGAAGACGACCTCTTCATAATCAGTCAATAGGTCAAGATCTGTGTCGTTCAATAGAGGGTCAGTTCCATACTCCTCTATCTCTTCTGCATCTTCCAGGAGATCCAGATCAGTGTCCTTACTCAGAGGGTCTGTGAAGTAGTCCTCGACCTCCTCTCTGTCATCCAGAGAGTCCTGATCCGTGTCGACCTTCAACGGATTGGTGCCTAATAGTATCTCATCACCATTTGTAAGCCCTTCTCCATCCTCGTCATCATTGTAATCAGATATGCCGTCTCCGTCTGAGTCTCTGTTTCTTGGATTCGTCTTTGTGATTACGCACTCTTGGTAGTTTGTGAGAAGATCTCTGTCTTCGTCATCATCCCCATCTATCTTGCCGTCGCTGTCTGAGTCCTGAACCCTTGGATTCGTGAGCGTGAGCGTTAGTTCCTGCTTGTTGGTGAGTTTATCATTGTCCATGTCCCAGAGCGCATCAGAGACCCCATTACCTTGAGTACTGAACAGAAGCGGGTCTGTCAGTGTCTTGTTGTTCTCCTGGAAATCGGTGAGTGAATCGCCGTCGGAGTCTTTCTTGAGTGGGTTGGTCCCAATCGCCACCTCTTGCGCATCATTGAGGAGGTCCGAGTCACTGTCTTCTTTCAGTGGGTCTGTATTGTAGACAAACAGCTCCTGACCGTCGCTCAGGGTGTCATCGTCGCTGTCATAGTCAAGCGCATCCGTTTCAAACACCTTGATCTCGTCGTAGTCATTTACCATGTCATTGTCAGTGTCTGTATCGTTGAGCAGGGTGTGCCAGGTGAGGGCTTCCTCGCCATCTTGCAGAAGGTCGCCGTCTGTGTCCTTCCTGTTTGGATTGCTGGAATATCTGAATATTTCATCCCAGTCGCTGAGCTGGTCGTCATCGGAATCTATCTCAAGGGGATTGGTATCGCTTATGAGAACTTCATACCCGTCTCCCAGCATGTCTCCGTCGGTGTCGAACAGCGTACAGTTAGTTTCATACTGGTAAATCTCATCAAAGTTGCTCAAGCCATCTGCGTCACGGTCATCTAGGTCATCAGGGATGCTATCTCCATCTGAGTCATTGTTGTTAGGATCAGTGTGGCTGTTGAACAGCTCATCACTGTCAGCAATATTGTCGGAGTCTGAGTCGGGATTCAGAGGGTCTGTTTCATAGACATAGACTTCATCATAATCTGAGAGGGTATCGAAGTCAGAATCTTCGTTCTCAGGGTCTGTTCCGTTCTCTATCTCCTCCTTGTCATTAAGGCCATCCTCATCAAAATCTGCCACCAGTGGGTCTGTATCGTATACACTCCATTCCTCCCAGTCAGAGAGACCATCCCCGTCCGTATCATTCAACAGAGGATCTGTACCAACAATCTCAATCTCTCTTCTATCATCAAGCAGGTCCCTGTCTGAGTCAGCAGAGTTCGGGTCGGTTCCGTAATCATTCACTTCAGTGCCGTCGCTGAGCTGATCGCCGTCGCTGTCCCAGTTCACGGGTGAACTGAGTGACACGTATATCTCATAATAATCAGAAAGGCCATCAGAGTCACTGTCGCTGCCAGTCGTATCTGTTCCATAGATCATGTACTCTAGGTAGTCAGAAACGCCGTCGTTATCTGTATCTTGATCGATGGGCGATGAACCTGCGAGATAGACCTCTATGCCATCAAGGAGCAAATCTCCGTCGGAGTCAGGATTTGTGGCATTAGAGTGGTAGCCATTGAGTTCCAAACCGTTGCTGAGACCATCTCCATCAACATCCAAGTCATAATCTGATGTTCCATTCAAGTAGGTGCTCCAGCGGGTGGCATTTGTTCCGAGCATTTCTATCTCGATGTAGTCATCAAGCTGATCTCCATCTGTATCCTGGGCTGTGGCGTTCGTGCCATACCTCACAATCTCGTCATAATCACTGAGGAGGTCTCCGTCGGAGTCGCTATCAAGTGGGTCAGACCCATAGACTAGAACCTCCAAGCCGTCGCTAATATTGTCATCGTCTGAGTCTAGATCTCCAGGACTTGTGTCATAGATGTAGATTTCATCGCCGTTAGAAATGCCATCTCCATCGGAGTCAACAACGTAGTCGCTATGCGTTCCATTTGTCATGAGAAGTGTAGGATCGGTGAGAGTGATGTGCACCTCAATGAAGTCGTCGAGAAGGTCTCCGTCAGTATCATTCAGGAGAGGTGAGCTCCCATACTCATTGACCTCTTCCCCGTCGAGAAGCTTGTCAGAATCAGTATCTGCTTTCAGGGGGTTTGTACCGTAGATGATTTCTTCCCCATCTTCAAGCCCATCCTGATCAGAGTCTGCGTTCAGGGGGTCTGTTTCCCAGGGGTCAACGACACCATCTGCATCGACATCTTCCCCCCTCTCTCCAAGCAGTGGCTCATAGATGCCGTTTGAATTGCTGTCATTCCACCCATCGTAAAGTCCATCTTCGTCCGAGTCTGGGCTTGTTGCATTCAGTCCAACTTGAATTTCAATTCCATCGCGAATTCTATCTCCGTCAGTGTCCCATAAGGTCACGTTTGTGTTGTAGGTCCTCAGCTCTTCAAGATTGGTTAAGCCATCGTTATCTTGGTCATCTTGCCCATCAAGAGTTCCATCATCATCGTCATCACTGTCGTTGGGATCTGTATGAGTGTCAAAGACCTCCTCAGCATCAGTGAGCTGGTCATTGTCCGAATCTGCATCTAATGGGTCTGTGCCCCATTGCAGCTCCTGAAGATTCGTGAGTTCATCATCGTCGAGGTCCTCCTCCCAGTCAAGGATGCCATTGTCATTCGTATCATTGTACAATGGGTCTGTCTGGCTGAGATACACCTCGAAGTAGTTTGGTAGGAAGTCCGAGTCACTATCGTAGTCATCATCACGTATGACGCCGTAGGTATATGCATTGTAGGGATCTGTGCTCGTGATGTAGAGCTCTATCCCATTGGGCAGGTCATCTTCATCAAAGTCTTCATCATAGTCGCTTACGGAGTCATCGTCTGAGTCGTCATCATTGGGATCGGTGAAGAGGACATTGACCTCATCGCCATCTTTGACCTTGTCATCATCAGAATCAGGGTCTCTGGGATGGGTATTTGTGACATTCAGCTCATCGTAGTTATTGATTCCATCAAGGTCAGAGTCTTCCAAGTCATCAGTAATGAAGTCTCCATCAGAATCGCTGTTATTTGGATTGGTCCGTGTGAAGTAGATCTCCTGTCCATTTGAAAGGTTGTCAGAATCAAGATCCCAATCATAGTCATTGACACCAGGGTTGAACGAGTTCGGGTTGGTAGGGTCAAAGCCCGCACTGAGATACTTTATCTCATCTGGGTCTTTGATGCCATCGAAATCGGTATCGACCAAGGTTGCATTCGTACCGTATTGAAGAATCTCCTTTCCGTCGTCAATCGTATCTCGGTCAGTATCGCGATGATTGGGGTCTGTATTGTGTATCAAAATCTCTGCGGCATCATCAAGTAAATCGAGGTCAGAATCAGCGGAGTTAGGATCAGTATCATAGATTAGAACTTCATCTCCATCAGTCAATGTGTCTCCATCGCTATCCGGATTCAATGGATCTGTGTTGTAGGTGTTGATCTCCTCGCCATCATCCAAATCATCACCGTCGCTGTCCGCCAAATTGACATTTGTGCCGTAGGTCACATACTCTTCATAGTCATTTAGTGTGTCATCGTCCGAATCTGCATCATATGGCTTCGAACCAACGACCTTCACCTCATCCCAGTCGCTAAGATTGTCGTCATCAGTATCTGTGTCAGTTGGAGATGATTTGTGCACTTTCACCTCTGCCCCGTCGAGAAGGCCATCGTCGTCAGAATCGGGGTCGAGTGGGTCAGCACCGACCTGTATCTCTTTCCAGTTTGCGAGGTTGTCGCCGTCCTGGTCATCATAATAGTCTGAGATGCCATCATTGTCTGAATCGGCGTCATTGGGGTCGGTTTCAGTGAGTCTTACCTCTTGCAGATTCGTGAGGCCATCCCCATCATTGTCGTCCTGCCCATCGTTGATTCCGTTATCGTTCGAGTCCGCCTCGAGTGGGTCAGTGAGTGTGACGTTGTTCTCTTCGAAGTCAGTCAATTGGTCGTTGTCACTGTCTGCATCATTCGGGTCCGTCCCGAGGTAGATTTCCTGCCAATCTGTCAGGTCGTCATTGTCAGAATCCGCATCGTTTGGATTAGTGCCATGCGTGAATATCTCAGCGAAATCTGAGAGTTTGTCTGAGTCGGAGTCTGACGAAAGCGGATTTGTGCCATAGTCCAGAACCTCAGCGCCGTCGTTTATGCGATCATTATCGGTATCAGCGTCGTTGACAAGCGTACCCTCGATCAGTGTTTCCCTGGCGTCGGCAAGGCGATCTCTGTCCTCATCCTGCCCATAGCAAGCCACCAGCCCTATGTTTGAGCCTGCCGCAAACTCGTACTTCCCGTTGTTGTCAATGTCGCCATAATTCATGGCACCAGAGAATTGCTGTAATGTTGTCTGAGAAATGAGGTATCCAGTGGCATTGTAGAGAGTGAGTGTGCCATCATTAGCCCCCGCAAGGACCTGATCGTTAGTAAGTCCCCCGACATCGAGGACCTCTATTGCGGAAACCACGCCACCCATAGTCCTGTTCCATAACAAGCCTCCACTGGGACCGAGAACACGCAGTTCATTGGCAGAAGTGCCCATAACAATCTCAGCAGTTGCAGCACCCACAATATCAGCTACCTCTAGTGTTGTAATGCCTCCAGCCACCTCTGCTGTGAATTGAAATACACCAGTGGAGCCATAGACCCATAGCGTGCCATTTGCTGCGCCGAACAGGACCTCATCTTGACCTGCTCCGTCCAAGTTTCCAGCGCCGACCACACGAATAGGCGAGGTCGCGGTCACTTCAAAGACGACGCCTCCGCCATTATCGAGCAGTGAGAATCTCCCGAGCTCTGAGCCTGCGAGGATCTCGTCGCTGATATCTGCGTCAACATCAGCTGCCACAAGTGCGCGGACACGACCATTGCTTGGATGGTTCCAGAGCTGGGTGCCTAATACGTCGTAGGCGTAGACTCGGTTGTCATCACATCCAACCACGATCTCTTGAAGGGAGTCGCCGTCAACATCAGCGCCCGCCACTGTATGAACTGCATTTGGCAGAGCAACATCAGTCAAGATGTTCTGGCTCGCGTCAATGACCAGAAATCCCTCGTCAGTCCCAATGAGCAGTTCCATGACATTTCCGGCATCTATTGCCAGTGAGGTCATCGCAAATGGAGTTGCTGTGATATTTCGCTGCCAGAGTTTCGTACCATCTGAATCATAGAGGAACAACGTGCCATTCTGAGTGACTACTGCAACCTCGTCATGATTCTGAGCATCCGTATCGAAGTTGCCTACAACAACATCAACCACCTGAGAGCCAATCTGGTCCGACCAGACCAAGGCGGTGGCAAACGGCGTAAGGTCTGAGAGTGCAGCCGGGCTTTCCTCTGGCAATATTACGATGGGTTGAAGCGACGGATCTCCTGCTACCGTCGATAGCCCTGCCAGAACAAACACAAATGCCAGTGCCAAGATAATATGTCTGTGTCTCATGTTGCACTCTCTCCTGTTACAGATGTCTTCCATGGTTTGACCTGGAAGTAGTCAAAGAAGTCAGCCTCCACAACGGAGATCTCGTCAAAAGGAACTTTTCTCTCATTCATCACCCTAATGAGCGGGAGAACCTGTTCACTCGGGTTATCGATGAACAGCTTCATGGCATTTCTTCCGGCCATAGCTGTGTACTGCACGCCAGGCGCCGTGGCTAGGCGTTCCAGTATTGAAGGTGATAATCTGGGCAACACAACCCTGATGCTCTCTCCCTTTCCCGGGAGTGTGGATATCAGTTCCTCAGGTGTACCAAATTGGCTGACCAGTCCATCTTCGAGCAAGCAAACACGTGTGCAGTAATCAACAATTTCAAGGTCATGCGAGATAATGACCATTGTCGTTCCCAGCTCGTAGTTGAGCTCCTTCAGATAGTTCAGGGTCTCGTGTCTTAGGTGAGCATCCAAACCAGTTGTAGGCTCGTCGAGAAGAAGAACCGGTGGGTCATGTATCATCCCTAGACAGATAGAGACCCTCTTTCTCTCGCCTCCTGAAAGGCGCTTCACCGCCTTGGTCATAAGTTCCTCATCGAATCCAAGAATCTCTAGCACATTCCTGGCGCGTTCCTCAATCTCCTTTGGTCGCATTCCAAAACATCGACCAAAGAACTCGGCATTCTGCAATGCAGTGAAGTCATAGTAAAGACTCAGATGTTCAAGCTGAGGGACATATCCGACAAGAAGGCTGA
>JBHLQK010000047.1:0-15579 GCA_048884925.1 Candidatus Thorarchaeota archaeon | reverse complement strand
ATCAGGAGCTTCTCGAGAAAACAAAGACTGCAAAAGATATCTACCTAAAATGGGGTAGAGATACTATCAGCTGGGGAGTATACATCTTCAGAAATCCGTAAAATCAAGATGGCGGGCCAGGAGGGATTTGAACCCTCGACCAACAAGTTAAGAGCTTCAACACACCAGAGCAGGTCTGAGTGTACTGTCGCTATACCTGGCTTAGCCACTGGCCCACGCAGCGGGATTTCACCGTCTTGAGTTTATAGAGATTGTGGTGAGAATTAAGACTGATTAAATGATTAGAGTTGTTTCCAGCCTCTGTCGTTCCACACCCATGTATCGTCAAATGCATTACCATCCCGTCGTGGGAATTTTCCTCCAAACAGGACAACGCTCTTGCGAACTGAATCATACTCCAGTCCATAATCTATACGAGGTGGTGGACCTTCGGCCGCATCCAAAATCCACTTTTCATTTTCAAACCTCCAAAGATCGCCGTATGGTACCATTTCTGAGTCTTTTCCTCCAAACTGAACCACAATCTTTCTTAAGCTGTCATAAGACATCGAAAAGTGCGTTCTCCCACCTCTCTCAGCGGTTTCACACAGACTCCAGCTATTTCCATCCCATTTCCAAGTGTCATCGAACACCTTGGTGGTTAAATCTAGCCCTCCAAAAAGAATCGTGTTTCTGTTATATGGGTCGAATGCCATAGCATGTGCAGCTCGGGGCAGCGGGCCATCTTCAGCAACAAGATGCCATTTGAAACCATCCCACTCCCAGGTATCTTCTAGTATCTTAGATCCATCATACCCCCCGTGAACTATTACTCTCTTCCGGATTAAATCGTATGCTGCTGCGTGATGATCTCGAGATGGGGGACCTTCTTCAGAAACAAAGTTCCATTCTATCCCGTTCCATTCCCAAGTATCACCAAGGGAGATTTCATCATCGTTCCGACCGCCAAATAGAATTATGACCCCTCTTGCGGTGTCACATACCACTGTATGCCAAGCTCGTGGAGTAGGACCTGACGAGCTGAGTCTTTTCCAGCCATCGCTATCAAGCCCCCAAGTATCACCGAGTGATTTTTCGAGGGTATTACGGCCCCCAAACATCACTATCATTGAATGCGCATTATCGTAAGCCATCCGTAGTCCATTTCTCTTGCCTGGATGAGATTGAGTGGCTTTCACAAGAATCACATCCTTGAGTGGATTAAAGAATGTTATCAGAAGGATTGTGTTATTTGTTGAAATTCGGTGAAATTTCGATTTGGCTAAGACACAAGTCATAAACCACGACCAACAAGTTAAGAGCTTCAACACATCAGAGAAATCCCAATTATGGGCAGAACCATGTAAATGACGAATCTTCTGAGAAGATGACAAGATGTAATACAAAGGACCGAGTATGTAACTGAGGGTGCTTGTGATGGCTAGATCCGTCCTACTCAAGGGTGTAATTGTAGCCATTCTCTCTGTGCTCATCGTTTCGGTTGGAGTTCTATTCCTGTTGGGTATGCAAGAACCACTTGGAGAAGACACAGAACTAAGCAATGTGGCTATTGCTTACTATAATGGAGAAGGGGCATGGCGAACAGATGAAATAGTACTGTCAAATATGACAGAATGGATGGGTTGTTCCTTCACAACAGTGAGAGGACAGGACATCAAAGACGGGTGTCTTGATGATTATGATCTACTGATGTGGCCAGGAGGCCACTATCCAGCATATTGGGATGAAGTAGGTCTTGAAGGCAAAGCAGAGATACAGGAGTTTGTTTCAGGAGGTGGTGGGTATCTGGGAATCTGCGCTGGTGCGTACTATGCTGCGGACTACATGGTCTGGATGGATGATGATGCGTATCCACCGCCTGAATACAAGGTTGAGGGCGATGAATTAAATCTGGACCTCTTTCCTGGCGTGGCTTACGGACCTATCTTCGAAATCGCAGACCGCCCTGAACCAGGGTGGGCAATGACAGAGATTAACCTCGTTGAACAGACTCACCCCATTACTGAGTCCATGCCAAACCCAATGACTATGCTTTATATCGGTGGACCCTATCTTGAACCCTATGATAATGCGAGCGTTTCAATTCTGGGAGAGTATGATGTCACAGGAACAGCTGCAATGGTAGCTTGCGAGTATGGGGAAGGCAGAGTATTTCTTATTGGTCCGCATGGTGAGATAGAGGAAGGAAGCGATAGGGATGGCTGGGAATTCCCACCGGATACTCCAGAACCTGATGATGTGGAGTCAGATTGGCCATTATATAGAAATGCGGTTAGATGGTTATGTAAAATCGATGCCACCAGTTCCTCGATAGCTGCGCTCGCTGGTTCACCTGAGATGCAGGTCAATACAACCTTTCTCAGCCGCCAATTCTACTCTTTCCCAGAGAAGTTCTGAATGTACTGTCGCTATACCTAGCGCCAATCAGCCACTGCCCCACGAAGCAGGGTTTCATCTTTTTGAGTTCAAAGAGGCCGCGGTGAAACCGGATTGAATCATATGTCTGTTTGATAGTAATTAAAGACCTGAAGTGAAATGTGCTCAGACATTATTTGCTCGCGAATATTTAGATGCCATTCTGCCCTATAGTCCAGTGGGGTTTCTGTTGGCATTAACTGAAGTCACACTTACTTTTGCGATAACAATGATTACAATGCTAACATCAGTCATTGTGTGTCACTACCTGGAACGCACTCAAGATATGGGCTGTTTAGCATCACTGCTAGCAGGTGGTATCGTTCTTCCAGTGGTATTCTTCTTTCTCTTTGCGCCATTCTACGCACAAGTAACTCTTTTTGATTGGCCCTCCGGATATCCCTATTTCCCACCGCAGGTTGTAGTATGGAGTGGGGGATTTGCGGGAGTACTCTTTGGGTTTTATTCAGGAGAATCCTGGAACAAGGAAGAAACCATGAGATGTCTTGGCTGCGTCCTAATTCCAATCGCGCTTCTGACAGCTCTATCCATAGTTGTGGTCTTTCTACCTTGAATAGGTTTGGCAAGGCGATTCATAATGTGTGCAGAACCAAACCTTCAGATCCACCGCATTATTCCTAGATTTCAAGATAAAAAGGCAGTAATACCGGGAACCGATTAGCCACTGGCCCACGCAGCGGGATTTCATCGTCTTGAGTTTATAGACATACTATATCGTATTACATAGTATGCTATGCGAGATGTTTCTCATTCGTATAATGATAGTATTAGGTCCAATACATAACATCATAAGCAAACTCCCGCGCCTTAGGGGTGCAGGAGTACCACGAATAAGCTGTTTTTCATATTGGTTTCTTTGAGGGTTCAATCCAACATCGCATTCCAGGAAAGATCACGCTAGTTTTGCAGGACCTGTTATTCTCAAGTGAGAGTATATACAATGAGTTACGACGACAGAGAGCCTATTGAGGCTACAGTGGCTGAGTTAAAGCCACAAATGAAGAATGTCACCATTTCCTTCAAGGTCATGGAGACTGGTGAAGAGCGCGAGGTTTCTTCCCGAAATAGCGGAGAGAGCCATCGCGTGATGGATGCTGTAGTTGGCGATTCAACTGCAGTTGTATCTGTGCCCCTTTGGGATGCACACATTGATGAAGTGGAGATTGGAAACACATACACACTGAAGAACGGTTACACAGGTCTTTTCAGAGGCAACCTACGACTCAACATAGGGAAGTATGGAGAGCTATCTGAAGCTGATGAGGCAATTGACGAGGTCAACATGGATGTTGACATGTCTGCTGAAGAGCATGAAGACACCCGACGTCGAGGCGGCTACGGTGGTGGCGGCCGAGGCGGTGGCGGCTATGGTGGCCGTGACCGTGGTGGTGGCGGTGGCGGTTACAGTAGCGGTGGCGGCTATGGCGGTAGAGACCGTCGTGGCGGCGGTTACGGTGGCGGCGGTTACGGTGGCGGCGGACGCGACAATCGTCGCAGGTACTAGAAGTCACTCACGACACTAATGATTCCATGCAACTGATAGCAGTTGCAAAGACGGGCAGTCAGTTGATTGCTCGTCAAACTCTTTCTTTTTCAGAATTTAATGACTACTAGGCGCTGTTTTTTGTATGTGCTTATCCTAGATTGGTTATTATCCATTTTAGCTAAGATTACTTCAGATTTTGTACTAGGAGTTCTCTGAATGGAAGAAGAACCTGCCCCCATCCTGCTGAAGATTGTTGCACTTGGGGACTGGGCAGTAGGAAAGACGAGTTGTATCCGAAGATACACGGATAATACATTCAGAGAGGAGTACAAGTCTACAATTGGGACTTCCTTCTATGTAAAGACGCTTGATTTCACGAATCCGTCAGGCCGAAAACTGCGCATACGACTTGTGATCTGGGACTTGGCAGGTCAACCTTCGTATAACGAGCTTAGACGACGCTATATGGATGGCGCCCTGATAGGTCTTATTGTATATGACGTGACAAGACCTCCCACATTCATGACTGTTCACGAGTGGTTCATGAAATTTGTGGCAGTCTGTCCTAGAGCCAGTGTCGCTTTGCTGGCAAACAAAGTGGACTTGGATGAGAGGAGGGTGCCGATTGAGGCTGGAAAGATGCTTGCTGAATGGTTGGAGATCAAGTACTACGAGATTTCGGCAAAGACAGGCAAGAATATTGAGGAGGTATTTGCCGACCTAGTCTTCCGACTACCAGAAGTTCAAGATGTATAACTCTGCGTATCTTTCATGGTTCCACATCAGACAAAATGCCTACCCTATCCCATGCTTTCTCGTGGAAGTAGTAGAACAACATCTTCAGCATGGCCTCAAAGACTCCAATGCCAAAACTAATCTCTACAGAACCAGTGAAAATGAGCGCCACACCGAAAGTTGTCGCAGTGGCCAAAGTCCTCCATGTCAACGTCTTTGCAGCTGCCCGTTTATCAATTCTTGCCATTCATCATCATCTCGTGTATCAGGTCTGAGATAGTGAACGAATCCTTCAGATTGAGTTGAATAGTATCTTGCTCACTAATAATGGTCTGGGATGCTGTCTTCAAAGGGCCTATTATGTGTATCAAGGCAGGTTGTTTTTCTCCCGTACAAAGTTTCTGAAATGAATCATTAATGCCCCAGGTCCATCGAATCACTCTTGGATTGATAAAATATCGCAGGAAGAATAGAAGAATCTGGTGGTTATCATGGTGCAGGACACATACATGTTGCTTCACCGAATAAAATCCAAACAGCTAGTAGTGATTCAGGAGCCATTACGGCAACAAGGATTGCTTATCGCGGTAATCATACCTGTTATATTGATTCGGCGTAATGGTATGTCGGATAGCGTGGAGTTGGAAGGGACATCATGTCCGAGTCAATAGATATCAGGACCGATAAGCTTTCGAAGCATTTTGGGAACATACGGGCACTTGTAGACCTTGACCTTGAGGTCCGTCGTGGAAGCACGTTCGGTTTTTTGGGTCCAAATGGTGCAGGAAAGACCACGACTGTAAGAATACTCTCTGGACTCCTTCGACCAACAAGTGGGGATGCCACCGTATGTGGATATAACATCCACACACAAAGAGATGAAATCAAGACTGTGACTGGCCTGTTGCCAGAGGCGCCCGGTCTTTACTCAAAGCTTTCTGCTGTCGAGTTTCTCGAATTCATTGGAGCGTTGAATGACCTCGCTGGAGAGATGGTCCGAAACCGAATTGACCGACTCTTGGACCTACTTGGTTTGGAAGGAAGGCAGGATGATCTGCTTGAGTCTTACAGCTCGGGTATGAAACAGAAGGTCCTTGTGGCGTCAACTGTGCTTCATGAACCGCGTCTAGTCTTCTTGGATGAACCAACCTCAAGGCTGGACCCTGCAGCAAGTGTGCTGGTGAAAGAACTGATTCTTGTGATGGCAGAAGAAGTTGAAACTACCTTCTTCATATGCACTCATATGACAGACTTCGCAGAAGATGTGTGTGAAATCATCGGAATTCTGAACGAAGGGGTTCTAACCGCAATAGGGCCTCCGAGTACAATTGTAGACAATATCGGAGCCCGTGACTTAGAGGAAGCTTATCTGAAGATAGTGGGTGGAGAGGTGGACCGGACCAAGCTCCTTGCTTGGAGGAAATAGTCTTGGTCAATAAATGGTTGACAATTGCTAAGACTGAATATTACGTGCAAACATCCAGATTTCGTCGTTTCCGTAGAGAGATCAGCCTGTTTCTCCTGATTTTCGGAATCATTTGGGCCCTTTATATTGTGCCAGAAATTATGTCGGGTATAATCGCAGATCTTGACCTGCCGATTCAAACATTGTTCATGGCGAGTTTTCCCAGCCTGATGCGTTCTGCAATGCTCTTCCTCTGGATTCTCTTGTTGGTCTATCCTATTTCCTACGCACTGCAAGAGATACGGATTGGTCAGTGGGAGATTATGCTCAGCAACAATGTGCGTACACGTGACATGATGTTTGGAATGTTTGCAGGGAAAGTGCCGAGCTATGGACTCCTCGTGCTCTATGCGTCTCCAATTATGCTCACTCCGTTCGCGCTCTTCTTTGATGTCAGTCCAACGGGACAGGTTATCATGTATCTAATTGTCTTCTTCGTAGCACTCGGCACACTATTCCTCTCCAACCTTCTGACCACAGCAATACAAGCGAAGCTTGGCGAATCATCCAGAGGAAACGATATTGCAAAAGCCCTAGCTATAGTTGTTGCTGCTGTAGTTCTGGTCCCCATGTATGGCCTGATCTACTTCGCGGATTCGTTGTCAGCAGCTCTTGGTATGGATGTCTTCCTGCTGTTTCCATTTACATGGGGAGCAGATGTCATATCATGGACCGTCATTGTCTTCAATGGGATTGGTGTGACGGCAACCACATTCTTGAGCATTCTAAAATTGGATATTCTCACTGATATGCTTCTATTGACTGTATTTACCGGGGGTATTGTGGTCTTAGCCTTCTCGTCAGCAGACAGAATCTTCAGCTTTGGTGCAGGTCCAAGGACTGAGAAGGTGACTACCGTTGGGCCCGAGAACTTCTTTCTCAAGAACATACGGAAAGTCGCTCCAGGGGCATTTGGGGTGATGGTTGTGACCTCTATCAAGGAGTTTAGCAGGAAGATGCAGAATGTTTCAAGGTTGGTCTACGGCGTGGCTCTCTCTGTGCTTCTCCCTGTAATAATAAGCGCCTCCATCTCATCGATTCCTGAAGAACCACCACCTGGAGTCTACGAGTTCATTGTGATGTTTGTTATTATCATGGTTGGATTAATGCTGGCCATGATAAGTGGAATAACCTTCGGGGGGATTGGATTCATCGAATCAAAGGATCAACTATGGATAATCAAATCTGCACCTAATGGTGCACAGAAATTTGGCAAAGCTAGAATCACTCAGTCACTACTGTTTGCCATTCCTCTTGCAATTGTTCCATCGATAGGTGTGGCATTCGTCTTTCGGCTTGGGCTAGTTGAGTTTCTTGCGCTAATTGCCTACGCTTGGTGGGCAACCTCGGGGGCTATTCTACTCAGCACAGGCATCACTGCCAACAACCCTGCTTATGAAGATCAGAAAAGCAGCGCGTTCTATTTGAATACGTTCGTGTCCATCTTCTCGATAATGGCAATCATGCTGATCTCGCTGTTAGCAGGCTTTAGCGTGCTAATGGAATTTATGAGCCCGCCACTCTTCATGGTTGTGGCCAGCACTCCACTTGTTATCATTGGCCTGCTGGTCTATTTGATAGGCATCGGAAGATTGGCTAAGGTTGATGCCAACTGATTTGGGAGTGGCTACGGATTCGATTAGGTTAACACCAGATTATATTTGGATTGATAGTATAGTCAGGAACAGAGACGAATCTAGTGGCTGCTCAAGTTATTAGAAGTTGATTTGCAGCTTTCAATAATTTTCTTATCTGGTTGAATCTCCTTAGAAAAGAGGACTAAGAAGTGGATAATATAGACAAGGCCATTCTGTTAGACTTATCCCACAACTGCAGGATGCCTTATCAGAGCTTAGCAAGGAAACTGGACATTAGCTCAAATGCGGTAAAAAAGAGAGTTGACAGGCTGATTCAGGAGGGGGTCATTGAGAGATTCACGATTGAACTGAGTCTTGAGATGTTTGGCGGCGACGTGGCTCTTTGCGTGCTTGAAACAGATGGAACCGAGAATGAACATGAGTTCTGCGACACCTTAGGTGAGAACCCCATGGTTGGCATTGTTGGCCCGACCTCCGGGAGTATGTACATGGTATTTGCATCCTACGTTGGAACGGCAGGATTGGCTGAATTGGGAACATTTCTCAGACGCCAAAAGCCGATAAAAGATGTGGAACTTATACCCTTGATTTTTCCGAGAGGAAAGAAAGCCAAGTATTCAAAATCACATCTTAGAGTCCTCAATACCCTAGTTAAGGACGCAAGAATGCCAGTCACAAAGATTGCAAAGGAAACAGGACTTGCTGCACGTTCGGTCAGACGGCTAATCAATGAGATTATACAGGGGGAAGGAGTTCGGCTCTCGCTGTCGTGGGATCTTAACGCAGGTGATGGTATTGCCATGATTGCCAAGACTGAATGGATACCTGAGAAGACTGACATCAGCGATATGATAGGCTTTTTCATCTCCAATTTCCCCGAGTTCTATACACCAATCATTGCAGCCTCAGAACCAGTAATCTTTGCTTCATTTGTCGGCCCCAATTTGAAACGGTTAGATGAGATTGCCTTGCAGATTAAAAAGTCAAAGAAAGTGAAGAGTGTAGTTTCCATCTTTGGACGCCCTTCATCCAGCTATCCGGATTTGAAGCAATACGAATTGGGCAAGCTACTTTCTACAGTTAGATAGGAACTTGATATTGGCCGGAATCTAACTGGCAAGTTCAAACTTAGCCATCCAATCCAGCTAAAATGGCCATCTGCTAATTGATTCGCTACCATGACTACTTAATCGAAATTGATCCCGAATTAACTGTGAATAATCATGAATAATACACGATTTTCGATATTGGCGGCAGGAAGAATCGCATCTTTCGCCGTTGTCTACACTATATTAGGACTATTAATACCAATTCAGGGGTTTCTGACCCTTGGGTTTGCAATTGGGACAGGGATTGTAGGAATTCTCTATGGAATCACTCTCTACTACCTCAATGTGAATATGCCCCTAAGAAGAAGAACAAGGATGTTGATCACATGGTTCGCACTATACGTGATTCAAATGCTTAATCCCGTTCTAGAGGGAATCTTCTTCACGACCCAGTTTATGGGACAGCCTGAATTAGCACTTGGAGCAGTTGTGTTCGGATTGATTCTTACTCTTCCAACAGCGATAGCAGCAAGCTACCTCTTCAACCCAGTCGGTGATTTTCGTAGTTTTGGTGACATGAGAAGAGAGTACTTTGCTGGATGGCCCTCATCTCAGTATGCTATCAGGTTTGTTATTGCATCTATGCTGTGGTTGGCGATTTATTTCATCATTGGAAGTATCATCGCACCCCTCGTGCTTCCGTACTATACTGATGGTAGTGTCGGATACAATCTAACGCTCCCTTCAATTGAAATTGTAATCCTGCTTCAGACAGTAAGAGGTTTCATCTATGCTATCAGTTTCCTCCCGATTGTCATCTCGACGAACTTGGACAAGAAGAAACTGGCACTCATCATGGTGGGCCTTCTCTACGTGGCCGGTGCATTGGCAGTGTTTGTCATCTCTGAACAATTCCCCGTCTTTCTTCGACTCATTCATGGGATTGAGCTGTTCGTGGACTCTTTGATTGCGGGAATAGTGATGGCATATGTTCTAGGTGGAGAGAGGCATCCGGTAGATGAGAATCTTGAACTTATTGAGCAGGTCGAGCTTTTGGAGCAGATTGCCTAGAGGATGGAGTAAGATGGTTCCTGACCGGATTCTCAGAGCTTATGAGCAGCTAGAAGCTGCTCAGCTCTCCTCTGAGTGTGAAATTTCAAGTATTATTGCCTTTGAAGAGGAGAGAGTGAGAATTGTCCTTACAAAAGATGACGATATCATCTACCTTGAGGTGGAGATATCAGGACCATCCCTACCAATGCTGTCTGGGGAAAATGGTAGCACTGTAACAGATTGTTTGAAAGAGGCCGCGCTGAGGTCGGTGGAGCTTTTGGAATACATCATCAAGCTGGCAGACAATGGTTTTTCCTTATTCTTAATGGATTCTGAGTTCCTATGGACAGCTAGTATTGCCTTAGAGGAATCACCAAAGGAAACAGTGCTAGAACTTCTTCAGCCACCAGGCATTATAAGGCAAAGGCAAGTCAGGTCGCAAGCCATATAACGAGGACGCTTTTAGCGCACGCATCGTCTAGGCTCAGGAGTGTCCGAGTTGACAGAACATAAGAAACTCTATGATTCAGTGTTCGATTTATTGGAAAAACATGATACATGGATGCAGAACACCCTCAATCTCATTGCATCCGAGAATGTGTCATCGCCAGCCGTAAGGTCTGCCATAGTGTGCGACTTTAGAGACCGCTATGCTGAAGGCTGGCCCGGAGAACGTGTCTATGCCGGCTGTAAGTACATCGACGAGGTCGAGCTAATCACTATAGACCTTGCAAAGAAACTGTTCAATGCGGAATTTGCAGATGTCAGGCCAATTTCAGGAGTTGTTGCGAACCTAGCTATGTACACAGCGGCGATGGAACCTGGCGACAGGATGGTGGCGCTCTCTATCGCACATGGAGGACACATATCCCACGCTAGAAAGGACCTTGGAGGAACTGCAGGTCAAATCAGAGGACACAAGGTACGCAACTGGGTGTTTAATGATGACGAGTTCAACATTGATGTTGATGGAAGTATGGACCTAATCAGGAAGCTCCAGGAGAGGGGAGATGAGATCAAGTTCCTTCTATTTGGAGGTAGTGTGTTTCCATTCCCCCATCCTGTGAAGGAGTTCCGAGATATTGCAGATGAATATGAAATGACAATTGGATACGACTCTGCACATGTATCCGGTCTGATTGCAGCAAACAGGTTCCAAGATCCTTTTGGGGAAGGAGCAGACATTGTGACTGCGTCTACTCATAAGACAATGCCTGGTCCACAACATGGAATCGTGCTGGCAAAGGAGGAGTTTGCAGAGCCCATCAAGAGAGCGTCGTTCCCAGGACTGTTAAGTAACCACCACCTTCACAACGTTGCGGGCCTTGCCGTAGTGCTTGCAGAATTGATGGAATTCGGTGTGGAATACATGGATCAGATCCTCAGGAATGCTAAAGCCTTGGCACAAGCACTCCACGAAAGAGGATGGAGTGTCATCGCTGAACACAAGGGTTTCACAGAGTCTCACGTCATTCTAGTTGATGTGACTGAAACACCAATGAAGGACGGTAGTGTGGTTGAAGAGGAACTCGAGGACGCGAATATTGTCATCAATAGAAATCTTCTGCCCTGGGACAAGAAGAGGGGTCGAGATTATAGAACTCCTGGAGGCATCAGATTGGGAACAAGCGAGTTGACGCGCCTCGGCATGAAAGAGTCCGAGATGGATGCAGTTGCAGAACTCATGACCCGTCTAGTAATGAAGGGAGAGAAGAAGGAGAAGATAGCTGCTGACGTTTCTGAGTTCAGGAAAGACTACCAAAAAGTGCATTATGCATTCGATACTGAAACAGATGCATATGCTCATTTGAGATTCATGTAGGATGGCTCCTGATATTACACCGTGAGGGAGGAGAATGGATGTCAAAGAAGCACAAGAATTGATGCGTCATATCTACTATGAAAGAGACCAAGCCAGTGGACTTGAGCGAACGCTTCTCAGAACCTTTGAAGAACTTGGCGAGCTTAGTGATGCTATACTAGGTAAGAAAAGCACAGAAGAGATTGAAGAAGAGGTTGCAGATGTGTTTGCTTGGCTCTGCTCCTTGGCTAATCTTCTTGACGTTGATCTCTCAGAAGCTTTAATCAGGAAATATCCGCAGGTCTGCTATAGATGCCATGAAGCGCCCTGCCAGTGCAAGGAATCGAAGTAGGTAGTAGAGCGGGATTTCGTATTGATCTGAAGAATTTCTCGAGTTTTCAAAGGATTATTCAGATGTACATTGAGATATCTTCAATAAGCTTTGAGTAAGGAGGCCTTGGTCAAGAAGGGAGGTCATATGACCAAGAGCGGGGGCTCCACTCATGAAGCATCACGAGTGTCCTTAAAACGTGATATTGGATGGTTTGGCTCATTTGCAATGGGATACGCCGATGTAGGTGCAGATATCTATGTCGCACTTGGTCTCGTTGCTGCTTATGCTGCTGGCTGGGCTCCTGTTGCATTTCTAGTGGCATCCATCACCTACATCGCAACTGGCCTAGCATATGCTGAACTCGCAACAGCCTATCCATACGCTGGTGGAGCGCAGGTTTATTCTATGAAGGCTTTCAACGACTTTGCAGGATTTCTGGCAGGCTGGTTGGTGATGCTTGACTATATAGTATGTATTGCGCTCTTCGCAATTGCCACCACGGGATACCTATCATTATTCTTCCCATTTCTTCTGACAAGCACACTTGCTATCACGATATTCGGAATCCAGCTAAGTATTAGTGCCGTGGGAACTGTATCATTTGCTATAGTATTGTTGCTCATTGGTGTCAATATAGTCGGAATCAAGGAGTCATCAAATCTCAACATGATTATGGTAGCACTGAACATAGGTGTTCTCTCTATAGTCATGATTCTTGGCCTCCTTACGACATTTCGCTTCGACCTGTTTGTGCTTCAAGTTTCGGTCATAGGAGCACCTGAACAATACGGACATATTGCATACATCTGGACGTCAAATATCAGTGAACAGAATCTCCTATATGCCATAACATTAGCCATGAGTTCATTCATCGGTATAGAATCAATTGCTCAAGCGGCGGAAGAAACCAAGCGACCCGACCGGACAATTCCAAGGGCAACAAAGATGTCTATTGTATCAGTACTTGTTTTTGCCATTGGTCTTTCCGCAGTCAGCCTTGGGATCATGGAATGGACCTTTCTGAGAGATGGTCTTGAAGCCCCAGTCCTGGCATTAGTTGAACGCATAGCTCTGCTTGGCAGCTTTTTACTTCCTGTTGTCGCGTTTACAGGTTTTGCAATCTGTCTTGTTTCTTCGAACACAGGTGTTATTGGAGTTTCCAGAGTAGTATTCTCAATGAGTAACTTTGGATTGTTGCCAGAGTGGTTCTCCAAAGTCCACCCGAGGACAAGAACGCCCATTCGAACAATCATTGTGTTTGGTATGATTGGAGGCATAATGGCACTGGTTGGTGAGCTTGGATGGGTGGCGGACTTGTATAACTTCGGTGCGCTTCTGTCTTACTTGATGGTGAACGTTTCCCTTATCGTACTTCGACATTCTGACAGAGAAGCTCACCGTTCCTGGACGGTCCCATTTACAGTCAAGTTGCAAGTTAGAGGGGAAACATATGAACTGCCTCTTCCAAGCTTAGTAGGCATTATAGCTTGCTCTTCGATTTGGGCCCTCGTGGTCATATTTCATCCAATGGGTCGTTTATTGGGCATCCTATGGACGCTGGCCGGTTTGGTGGTGTACGTGACCTATCGTACTCGAAAGCACCTGCCACTTTTCTCTAGAGAGCTTGGGAAGAAGATTACGCCGATGACCTACAAGCTCAACGCAGTAGTCTTGATACGTCCTGAAGAGCGTGAAGGGGTAGCACTGTCGATACAGAGGAGCATAGATACAAGATTTCGGTTGACTTTGCTATCCATAATCAGAACAGACCAAGCGCCGATGTCTCTTGCAACAATCAAGGAGTATCAGACCACAGCCGAGTCGGACCTTAATGATATAGCAAATTCTCTAAGGACAACTGGATTCGAGGTGACCACCACAGCTGAGGTAGGACAATTTGATCGCGTCCTCACAGAAAAGGCAATATCCCAAGATTTTGATTTTGTAATTATCTTAAAGACGAGGGGGCTTAAGAAGAAAAAACAGAATGGTCAAGAGGACCCATCATCAATAGTAACAGCTGTAGCTCCTGGAAAATTAATGCTGGTGAGAAAATGACTTCCGAGAAGATGAGAGTGATTTTGCAGGTCACCATAGAAGCAAGAGACCTTGACGAGGTTTCAGGGGCTCTGGCAGAACTGCCAGAGGTGCTAGATGTCTATGAAGTGACTGGTGAGTCTGATATTGTAGCAATAATAGAAGCTGACGATGTGCTCGACTTCCGAAATATGTTGAAGAACAAGATTCTGCGAATTGATGGCGTGAAGACGACTGTCAGTAGCGTCATTATGTATATTCACAAAAAAGACGGGAAACTCAGTAGATGAGTTGATGGAGGGACTGGACTACGTCTGAGAGTGAAAAGACACATGTTCTCATGCCAATATCCGGGACGATATCTTATTCTGACATGGTTGCGGCAATGCTGCCACTGCTTCGATTTGCAGTGTCTGTTCTTACACTAATCCATGTCATAGAAACCCCAGTCGCGACTCCTTTGGAGTCTCCCATGCATAATGAAATGGTCAACATGGCAATCCAGAAACTTCAGCCACTCGTTGATTGGCTCGGCGATCAAGACTACACTGTAGACCCCAAGGTGGTCCTGGCCCGGAACGTGGCCGATGCAATAATTCAGGAAACGCAGAATGTTGACTATGCCTTTGTTTTCATGATGAAACGAAGGAGGAGAAGGGGACTTAGGGGCCTTTTCTCAAGGAGTGTGACTGAGAGAGTCATTCGGTATGTGGAATGTCCAGTAGTCACCGTACTCGTATAGGCGCCAGAATGATTGTTCATATACAGGGCATTTTGCTCAGTTCCAAACGGAGTTCTTTAATTACCGTTCCCGCAGTTTCGATTTTGGTGATAACTCTTGAAAACTCATGATCAATATTGCCGTGAATGTGGAACATCAATTGCCACCGGTGCAAAGAACTGTCCCAACTGTGGACATCGTGTGTTTCAGGAAGCTCAGTCTGGAACTAGACTATCCATTGACACTTCAAGGTCAAGGCAGACGCGAGGTTCGGCCTTTGGCGACGTGATTTCTATGAACGACTACCAACCCGGAAAGTATCAGATTGCCGATGGATTCGTACTCAATACTAAGACTGGTGATGTCTGGAAATATGATGAAGGTTCAAGCAAATTCAAGATGGTAGAGAGGGAAGACTCTCTTCTCACTTCTGTGGAGAAAGCGAAATCATACATTGATGAAGCGGACGAACTTGATAGAAGAATAAAGGATTGGGAAACCAAACTGTCAGAAATGGGGGATGATTCGCAACTGGCAAACATAGATTTGCAGAATATGCTTCAAAAACAACAGCAGACAATGCAGATGTTGTCGAGCATTTCAAAGGTGTTGCATGATACAGCCATGGCAGTCGTGAGGAAGATTGGGTAAATTCTAACTGGTTAACACGTCGGAAGGATTAAAAACTCAGAGCAGGCTCAATTGAGCAATCAGGAGATGCAATGGCATGCCTAAGACCCAAAAGAAACGCAGGAAGAAACGTGGAGAAGGGCCAATGCCCAGTGGTGGAGCCGGGCTTATACGCTTCTTCGAGGACGAGACACCTGGAATTAAGGTGGGTCCCACAATGGTTGTGATATTTGC
>JBHLQK010000046.1:0-15812 GCA_048884925.1 Candidatus Thorarchaeota archaeon | reverse complement strand
TGTGCAATCGTACTAATTTTCATACTTATTTATCTCATCTTCATCGCACAGGTGTTCATGATATTCTGACGATGATCTGAAACGCAATAGCACTAGGACTTCCATCATTTCAATTGGAATCTGCTCTTGATGTAAAGGTGATTCCGGTTAGCTTATATTCCAAGGGATATCCCAAAAGGCTGGACATGAATCACGGAGCTAAGTATCTGTGACAGAACCTGAGGATGACCAACTGAAAGACCCCGGATTAATTGAGAGAACAATGAGGGCACTGGAACTCACTCAGGGAGTTGAGATCGCCCGCCGTTATCTAGCAATGAATGCATTTGACGGGGCTCTCACAATGCTTGGACTGATTCTCGGTGGGCTCATCACCATGCAGACTACGGATCCCGAGGTAGTGTTCGATGCGCTTCTTCTAGCTGCTGTAGGAACCAGCGTCGCTATGGCAGTCTCTGGGTTTAGTGGATCCTATCTTGCAGAGAGTGCAGAGAGGGATCGTGAGGTTGAGGAAATAGGGAAAGCTATGCTATCCGACATGAGCAATACCATGTATGCAAAGGCGACGCGCACTACTTCTGCTGTTGTTGCTTTGGTTGATGGTCTTGCACCTTCGGTTGCCGCATTCATTATCATCACTCCACTTTTACTAGTACCATCGGGATTCCTCAGTGTTTCTATTGCATTCTATATGGCAATCCTCGCCTGCATGGGGCTTCTCTTTGGGCTCGGAATCTTTCTAGGCACCATCTCAAGGAAAAACATCTGGGCTTATGGAGCCAAGACACTTCTAGCAGGTATTGTCACTGCTATTCTTCTATACATCATCTCTTATATCACAGGAGCTGCACATTAGCTATGCTGGATATCATTCCCAGAGTCAAACTGGCTAATCTTCCGACTCCTTTGCAGGAGATGAAGAACCTTGCCTACTCACTAGACATGAAATCCCTATGGATCAAGAGAGACGACCTCACAGGCATCTCGTTTGGAGGAAACAAGACACGCAAACTCGAATTTGTCATAGGAGATGCGTTTGAGGCAGGAGCTGATACACTGGTCACTGTTGGAGCTATCCAGAGCAATCATTGTAGACAGACAGCCGCAGCCGCTGCTCAGGTTGGCTTGAGATGCATCCTGCTCCTTGCGGGAGAGGAGCCAGAGGATTACACTGGCAATCTTCTTCTGGATAGGCTATTTGGAGCAGAGATTCAATTCTTCCCTGATGATGACTTCATGGAACTCTCTGATCGAATGGGCTCTGTCATTGAAACTCTCAAAGAACTTGGGCTGAGACCGTATGGGATTCCCCCTGGTGCATTCATGCCCGTCGGGTGCTTGGGATATGTTCAAGCGATGCTAGAATTGAAGAATCAGTGTGATGAGGCAGGCTTACGTCCAAAGAAGATACTCCACCCAGTTGGAACTGGAGGCACACTTGCGGGCATGATTATTGGTGCCAAGCTTGCAGAATTGGATGCAGATGTTATTGGAATCAGTGTGCTCCATGACGCAAAGACCACCATAGAACGTGTTCGAGAGATGATACTCAGAATGTTCGATGAGTACCCTGCACTCATCGACAAGTTCGAACCTGATATCAAGGTGGATGAGCGCTTCCTGGGGAAGGGCTACGGAGTGATGGAGGATGGAGTAAGAAGCGCTATCCAGATGTTTGCGAAGTCCCAGGGAATAGTTCTAGATCCTGTCTATACAGCAAAGGCAGGACTTGCTTTACTCAGAATGGTCATGTCTGGTGAGATTACTTCTGAAGCTACTACAATATTCTGGCACACTGGCGGTTCACCAGCCGTATTCAAGTATGGGTCAGAATTGCTGGACAGCTGAAAGCCATGAATATAGGCACATCTTCGACAACCTCAAGCTTTTTGTGACAGCAAAGAGAATCAACCCAGCGCCTATCCTCTTAATTCGTGAAAAAAAAGGACATGCTTTAATATGGTCTCAAAGGACAATAATTCAGTCTATGGGGGCATAGAATGATGCAGAAATCAGCTAAAGAATTCTCAGACCGTTTTGATGAAAGGCTGAAAGCAGCCAAGAAAGAGAAAGTTAGAATTGTCATCAAGGAACAGTACAAAGAGGCTTTCGAGATCTTGGAGGACTGCGAGAACTCTGGACTTATCCCTGGCCTAATAGGACCACCGGGCGTAGGAAAGACACTATTGCTAAGAGCTTACGCAGAGAAGAGCAACCGTGACTTTGAATGGCTGACAGGCGATGAGGGGGTACGCCCAGCACATCTGATAGGTTCATTCAATCCGAGTTTGGTGTTAAGCAAGGGCTTCTCGCTCGAATCATTTGACCCAGGCCCTCTTCTGAAATCTATGATATTTGGAGGGGTGTTTGGTCTCAACGAAGCCAACCGCTTAGCCGAGTATGTCCAGAATAGTCTCCTTGAGCCATTCGAGGAGTGGAGCGCTGTTGTGCCAAGACTAGGTCGAATTAAGGCATCAGACGACTTCTTCCCTGTCCTGACCATGAACCCAGAAGAGATGGCAGGAGCGCACCGATTGAGCGAAGCACTGAGAGACCGTATCAGAGTGTGGATTAGACTCGGATACCCAAGAAAATCCACTGAACTCGAAATCGTGAAATTGAACTGTCCGGAATACACACTATCTGACAATACACTCGAAAGCATCTACAGCCTTGTTTCTGCAACTAGAATGAGCACCGACATTGAGATACCTGCATCCATTCGAGCAGGGATTTCTATTGCACGGCTCTCAGCAGAGATGACTAAACGTGAAGGCATGAAGAACGTCACACATGGAATTCTCTCCAAAGCAGCGACATATGTTCTGACAGGAGCATTAAGATTCAGACCTGGTATTGACCCTGAGCCAGCTGTCAACTCATTAGTCAGGAGAGCTCTGGGCTCAGGAAGCCCAGACATGTCGGATGGCATTGGCGGGAGTTCGTAGCCAATGGCTCAACCAAGGATATCCCCGCTCCCAAGCAATACTGTGCATTTCGCGCACGAATTTGTCAAGAGAATGCGGGCTCGGTCCGACATAAAGATTAGACCAAGCGTAAGGCAGACACAGGCAATTCCTCAGCTTCTCTCTGCACGTTATTTTCGAAATGGAGGTCTCACTCTTGATGACTTTATTGAGGCAGCTGTCCGTACAACCTATCCTTCCGATCAAACTATTGCCAGGATAATAGCTGAAGATATAATCCTAGGAAGAGAGAAAGAAAAAGTCACTCCTCAGCTTCAGCAACCTGAAGGGAGGACAATCTCCGCAGTGAAGAAAGACGCCTTGGCGGCTGTTATGGAGCAAATCAAAAGAGAACAGGATTTGGCTAAGAAGATCGACAAAGACAAGGTCGAAGCGGGATTTGAATATCTGCAAGTCCTCAGAAAGAGAAAGGACACTGCTTTGTATGATGCCGCGATGCATTATCTCAACGAAGGCGATGTTGTTCTCCGCGGACTCACCAGTGATGAGGAATTACGAAAAGAGGCATCATCTGAACTGCTGGAAGATATGGGCAGTCTATCATCTCAGAACATATTGGATTCAAAGACACTGGATGTCTTGGACAATGTAGCAGAGTCACCAAACGCTGCAGAGAGCATAGCAGCCAGAGCCTTCCGTGGAGATAAGGGGATTGTTCAGGAGTTCAAGAAGCTCGCTGAGAGAGACCCTTCCACTGCTGCACGAGCCCTCAGACACATGGAAGACATAGGAGCCGGAACCAAAGCCCAGAGAAAAGCCATGGACAAGTCACTTCAGGAATCGCTCGACAATCTAAGTGAGGTGGCAGACTATGTCCGTCATCTTGAGAAACTTTCAGACAACACTGATGAACATGTGAAGAGCGCACCACAACAGTACCAGCTTGGAGATGCTGCTGAATTTGCAGATACGATCAGAAGCCACAGTAAAGAAAAGACCGACCTAATGGATGATATTTTGGAGCAATATGACAAGCAATATGACCAGGGCGCTTCTTCTAATGTTGACTTCCGACAGCTAGCAGAAAACGCCCGAAATACTAAGGCATGGAAAAGTCTACTTGAAAAGAAAACGAAAGACACCATCGAACATGCTGATTCAAGGTCTTCACCATCAGACTATCTACGTCAGAAGATACGAGACCTATCAAAACTCGATGAGAAAGTTAGTGGGCATGACCCCAAGGAATCGTGGGAGAAAGCAAAGCAGGATTTGGCTGATGCTGCAGTTGCACGCTCGCCAACCAAGACGCATCTAAGAAAGACAGTAAGAGAGCTCTCGCGCCAAGGGATAGTACCATCTGAGAAGGGAATAAGAGAGGCAGGTGAGAAATTGGGTATGACTGAAGAAGAAATCCTTGAGCTGCTCAATCCTTCCTATCGGGTCATAAGGAAACTCATTGAGCAGGGTGTTCAGGATTTTGAGCGCCTTCACAACCTCATTTCATCTGCGGGGCTAACTGACCATCAACTCCGAGAACTCGCAGACCTTTCAGCTCAAACAGGAAATCAGTCTGCACTTGGTGCAATTGCACATGAGAACTTTGGCGCTGCGATGGGAATAAGTGCAAGACAGCAATATGGTCGTGGCTACGGTGGAAGACCAGGAGAAGCTGGTCCTATTGATGATGAGAGAGCGAACATGGTTTTCGGTGGATTACTTGGAGGACCAGCCACAAATATCGTGAAGATTTGGTACGCATACAGAGATTCTTTGCCGGAGCATATCAAACAGAGGCTTAAGGAGATAGCGAAGAGGCTCCTGATTGACCTTGGAAAGAGATTTGCTAGAGCGACAATGGGCTCATCGATGCTGGGAGGAATACAGCAATCCACCACTGTTAGGCCTTTCCGCATAGGTGATGATATTGACCTCATCGACTTGGAAGAAACCATTGATTCCCTCCTGTCTAAAGGCCGCACAAATTTCCAGGTCCTAGATGTTGAGGACTTCCTTATCTGTGAAACCTACCAAGGGCATCGGGCATTTGTCTGGGCACTTGACAAAAGCGGTTCAATGCATTCACCTGATAAACTTGGTATGCTTGCCATCTCAGTAATGGCCGGATTATATGGAGTTCAAAAAGACGATTTTGGTGTTTGCCTATTTGACAGTGTGATGCACATCGTTAAGAGAGTGGACCAAAGACAAGTGTCGGTAGAGAAAGTCGCAGCAGACCTTTTGGATGTTCGAGCAAGTGGGGGTACTGGAGGAAGGACTTCGCTGCAATGGGCACTCAATAACTTTGAAGAATCTCGAGCGAAAGAGAAGGTCTTCATATTCGCCACTGATGCCTACTTGAGTGATCAAGCAGAGTGCGAAAGACTTGCGGAGAAATTCAAACACCAAGAAATCAAAATGATCATTCTGGTTCCTAAAAGCTCATACGATCTAAATGCAGCGGACAAACTCGCCCAGAAGTCTCATGGCGTTGTCCTCGACATAGGTGCTGTTGAAGAGCTGCCAGAGAAATTACTAAGGCTAACAAATTACTAGTCTATGGAACAAAGCCCGGTCTTGTCGATAGGCTCTTGTCATGGGCTTCGCAGACATGAAACTTGTAGGCTGCAGGGTATTCTGAGGCACGTAGATCTATGAAATGGCTTACGAAAAGGGACCTCATACTCCTCATGAATCTATAGAATGGATCACCAGGTAGCACTATCTCAGCGATGCAGTTGACTTGATACCCCCTATAGATATGCTCTTCTGGCCTATGCCATTGGAAGTTTAATACAACACGCGGATCTTGTCTTATGTTACCATATGTAGTATCACCATACAACTCAGCTGCTCCAAAACGAAACCTGTCAATCTTGGTGTCATCGAGATAGATTCGTTTGTAAAGTTCAATTCTTTCTTCAATCGTGTCTTCAAATGGACGACCTTGGAATGAGAGTAGTTCGCCCTCAATTTCCTCCATTTGATTCTCAATCTCTTCATCATTGAGAGTAAGCCTGACAATTTTCGTCGCGGTAGTGAACCTAAAAATGCTGGATGGGTCAAATGTACAGAGCGTTGGCTTCATCACAGTGTCATGATAGGCAGCAAGGAGCTTGCATTCTGGCTTTTCGTCACCATCAAATGCAGTGGCCATGGCCATGTATAGTGGGTCAGGGACAGCATTCAAAGGAAATTGCAGCGTGACCTCATTCATCTGTATCTCGATGCGCCTTCTCGCTCTGTCAATGAACTTGACTCTTGATGGTATATCTTCAGTCAACTCTGCCACACAAGCAACTTAGACTACCTATGACCTTTTTTTAGTTGTTTGGGGTTAATCCCACATCCAAAAATCCACATACATTTGGAAAAGTATCATAAGAGGAGATGTACCTCTCAATGCAACCTTCACAAGAGGAATTCAAATGGTAGAGGCCTTTGAAATCGACTCCGACGCAAAAATGACTGAAACTGATCCAAGTGCCTCAACAATTGATTCCACTAAGGTACTCGTCTTTATTGATCATAATGAGAAGATCATATATCTTTGGAGAGGAGCAAAGGCGCAGCTCTTCAAGAAACTCATGGGAACAAGGGTAGCTGCTACATTGAGCCACAAATACTCCAAGTACAGAATAAGACCGATAACAGAAGGTAGCGAACCCGCAGCGTTCCTCGACTTACTCGGATTGCCAAGGAGATAGAGAAGAGAAACACACATTTCGTCATACGCGCAGTCAATAATGGGTTGACTATTCTGACTTTAGACCGCAGAGCATACCTTCATTGGATAAGAAATATAGAAAGAGGTCTCACAAGAAGGAGCGAGATACTTCAAGCACTTAGTAGCGAGGAATGGAGGACTGTGGCAGACATTGCTCAGTATGTCAAAGTAACAACGGCAACTATTCTTTATCACCTTCATAACATGGAGCGCGAAGCGGTTGTTGAGCGGGATACTGAAGGCAAATATTGGAAACTTGGCCCAACACAGCAGAGTTCACTCGAAGATTTCTTCAAGCCAAGAAACAAGCGCAAGAAATAGCTCGGAATAATAGTTTGGAATACACACGGTTCTTATAACAAAGGTTTATTATGTACAACGTATGTCATTCACACTATATATTCTCGGACTTGGTAAATGTTGAGAGGAGAAACGGAATGAAAGTTGTATACAAAAAATGGAAAACTGACGATGGACTTGAAGACATTCAAGCCAAAATCTACACTGAGGCTTCTGGTCTTCCGGCCCAAGGTTGGCAAATTCGAGACCGCAATATACAACGCGGCGAAGATGCAACCAGGTACGCGTTGACAGAGGATGGAAAGCCTCTAGCCTATGTGACTTCAAGCGTCTCTGATTCTGAACCCGGTAGAGCAAATATCGGATTTCCCTGGACCATGCCTGATTGCCCAGCGGAAGCTCAGAAGAAGCTCTTCATGGAGCAGTTTGAATACCTCAAGAATAGAGATGATATTGACAGAATCACGACTGGAATTGTTCTCCGTTCGAAAATAAAGGACAAGCAGGACAAGTTCTTCAGAGAACTTGGATTTTCAGATCATGAGACATACTACCAGTACAGTGTTGATTTTGATGTCAAAGAAACTGCGGAAAAGGAATTGAAGGGAAAGGCGGCAAAGCTAAAAGCGAAGACTGCCACTGAAGGCGATATCGATCTGCTAGTTGACTTGTGCATGGCTGATGAACGTCTCCGAGAAGCATTCACCGATAGAGAGGGTTTCGTATCGTACTTCAAGGATCGGGTTTTCCCAACAAGAGCACCAATTGTATTGTTTGATGGCGATGAAGCTGTTGGAGCGACCGCTCCGCTTCGAACTAGTCCCGATAATGTCAATATCCCAGCTGACAGTGAACGAATTATCCTTCGGTTCAGAGCATTAAAACCGGGATATGATTACGCTTGGGAGCGATTGTTAGTGGAGCTTGCCAAGGACTGCAAGGAAGCTGGTTGGACTGATGTCCCAATTATGTCTAGTTTCGGATTCAGTGCAGAAGGACCAGAAGCAGAAGCAATCGTCAGAATGAAGCCTGGGTTCACCGCCTTTGAGAAATTCCTTATCTATCGAAAGGAGAAATGAATCCGGTAGCTATGGAGGAAGAACTATGAATGCCTCAGGCGACAGGCATGTTCTGGGGATTGTGGGGAGTCCTCGTAAGGGAGGAAATACTGAGATACTGGTGGATGAGGTGTTGGCTGGAGCAATTGAAGCGGGGGCTGAGGCTGCGAAAGCCACCCTCAGAAACCTAAACATATCTCCTTGCAGAGCATGCAATAGCTGTCAAGCAACAGGAAAGTGCGTTCAACAGGACGATATGGAGCAAGTTCTAAGACTTATGGAGAAGAGTGACGTTTGGGTCTTGGGTACTCCTATCTACTGGTGGGGTCCGTCCGCCCAATTCAAGGCGTTTCTTGATAGATGGTATGGTTTGGACCAAACGATTTTCCAGGGAAAACGAGTCATTCTAGCAATCCCGATGGGTGGAGGAAATGCGCACTATGCCCGACATACCGTTGGAATGTTTGAGGAAATCTGTAGATATCTTGGGATGGAGCATATTGAGTCAATTATAGCACCAGGCATGAACGGCAGAGGCTCAGTGCGTGAAAGCCTAAACACTATTCAAAATGCAAGAGAAGCAGGTATGAGATCGATCACATATTAGTTTCAGAGTGAACCACTCCTGCCAGTGATATTTGGTCAGCCATACAACGGGCATCCAAGTTTCATCTTGTAAATTCCAAGTTTTGTTTCGAAATTGAAGGAATAATTGTCATTTCAATTTTGAATCAATTTAAATAGTGGTTTAGCAATATCACGCGGCTATGGGTGGAGGTTGTTTCATTGCAATTTGAGATTATAGTAAACAGCATGGGAATTCTAGCTATGATTCCTGCATTCCTGCTCATGCTGCTAATGTTGTACGGCGTCTTCACTGACACAGGCAGAAATAGGACTCTAGCGCTGCTGGGATTTGTAGCATTTTTGTGTGCAGCGGTAGGATTTCTGACTGTTTCATTGACACGAGTGAATATACTCACAGGGCTTGATTGGGCAAATTGGGGTCGCTACTTGAACTTTGGATTAAGAGGGATTTGGTTGTTCCTCCTTGTGATGTATATGATGGTCTTGGCATTTCCAGACTTCTTAAGCGCACGCAAATGGCTAGTGATTGTGGCGATCATCGGACCCATAATCTATGAGATACTGATGTTCAGTACATTTTCTATTTCAAGCACCACGTATGGTCAGGCATGGCTGCTAACGGGATTAGTCCTCTCCATTCTCTACATGGCTTTGATTCCATTATATGCCACCTTGCGATACACTCAGCTGGATAGATTCCGTGGATCTTCCCAAGTGAAATGGGTATGGCTAGTCCTGATAGGACTCCTATTCTGGTTCATCGGAGAGTTGGTTCTCGGCTTAAGCCAGCTTCTTGAGCTTCCCGGATGGAACTCGTTCTTCAGTGGAATTGGTCTGATGATAGTGAGTGCTATTACAATTGGCTGGTGGCTTATCCTACTGGGTTACGTATTCTTTGGCAGGACAAGTCAGTCTGGTACATCATGAGCTAAACGATATGTTACGGACTTCGGCAGAGTATGAGTCTTCATAGGTGGCGGCTTCGTGATCAGTCTAGACCAAGCTCTAGAAGCCATAGAATTTGCAGGCATTATCCCAGTAGATTCTCTGAAGGACATCCTTTTCAAGTTCTAGTCCATTAATCTTTGTCCCCCCACTGTTCACCGTATCTGCATCTTGGAAAGGCAATGGAATGTTTCGAACTGAACTCTCCAACAGAAGTCTGAGCGCCAAATAGCGACCATCATAGTAGCTCGAATCATCTGTAAATGCAACACAATCAGTGCCAAAATGGATGCGGTTGCTGTGTTGTGTGAGGAAAATTCTAGCTCTCACGGCGTCCCTGCCGAGCTCTCTTGAAATCCATCTTGCGGAACTAGTATCGATATTGAAATTCTTGTAGGTATTAAGCCAATGTGAGAGATTGTCCAGTCGGTGGATTTCAGGTTGTGCTGCAAAATGTGCTATCTGAAATTTGATGTCTCGATACCTTGAGAGCACTCCCTCAAGCTCCCCGAGGTCTCTCTCCTTTGTCCCGAAATAGTCAGTATCATTGTATCTACTTGCGTAGTAAGTATCTGGGTCCGATAGGTGAAGGATGAACGGGATGCCAGCCTCTCGAATGGCATCAAACATAGGTGACATCTCATCCCCGTCAAGGCGAAGCTCCCCAGGATGCGCTTTAGCTCGAGCCCTCATGATTGGAGCTGATTGCATCTTGACAAGATCGTACCCTTCTTCGGGAGCCATCAGAATCTCCTTCGCAAGATTCTGAGGTCCGTCGGTGAATCGCATCGTACCTGAGAAATACTTCGCAAATATGAACCGACCAGGATACGTACTCTTTGCATACTCCATGATCCCAGGACTATGGGCGATTAAGACTGCTTTCTGAATACCGAACTTCTTCTGTATTGATACAAGCAAATCCAATGAGTCAGGGTCTATACCATGAGTATGTGCATCAAAGATTGGATGTTTAAAGGTGAAGTCTGAGTTCAGAGAGAGCACCTTACTTTGCGAGTTGAAATCTGTTGAAAACGGTTTGCATCTAGTTGCTCTCACAACCTTGACCATAAGTCTTCACTAGCGGTTCTTGATATCTCTGAAACCTCTTCATCTGAGATGAGCGCTAGTTTTCCGTTATTGACAACCTGAACACCATTCACGAAGACATGAGCTACATCTCTTCCACTAAAGGTGTTAATGAGATGACCAATAACAGAAGCAGGAGTTAGTGGAGTTGGGACTCTTGTGCCATCAAGAATGGCTATGTCTGCAAGCTTGCCTGCTTCAAGACTTCCAATTTGGTCTTCAAGTCCGTAGCACCGAGCCCCATCCAGGGTAGCCATTCTAAAAATATCATCGGGACCGATGATGCTGGGATTGCGATTCTCCAATCGATGTACAGTTAGAGCGCATCTCATGTTTTCAAATGGATCGTAGATCCATCCGTCATTACCCAGACCTACTGGTATTCCACGCTTGAGCATTTCAGGTACCGGAGCAGTTCCTACAGCATTCAGCATATTCGACATGGGATTATGTGCCACCGATGCACCATGTTCAGCAATCAGGTCCAGCTCTGCATCATTGACATGAACACAGTGGGCAAGGACAGTCTTGTGGCCAAGAACTCCAAGTCTAGAAAGACGTTCTACCGTCCGCTCTCCATAACGTTCTAGATTGTGATAGAGATCTACCAAACCCTCTGATGTGTGAATTGTGATGGGAATATCCAATCTACGAGCTTCTTCTACTGCTTTTTGTATTAGCTCATCAGTGACCGTGAAGGAAGCGTGAATGCTCATCATTAGTGATGCGAGACCCCCGCATTTCGAGCAACTGGAAAATCTTACATTTTCTTCCAGTCCTCTATGACCATCTTCAATACTGTCACGCTCAGTCATCTCAAAGGCAAGCATGGATCGCATTCCAACACGATTCGATCCATCTGCGATTGTGTCCAAGACGCCCTCAATTGAGTTTGGACCTGAATAAGTGTCTGCGAAGAATGTTGAGCCATTGCGAAGCATATCCGCAGAGGCTGAGAGAGCACTTGCATGAGCATCTTCCAGAGTCATTGTTTCATCAAGCGGCCACCATACTCTTTGAAGTATCTGGGCGAAATCCGTTGGAGGCTCTATGTTCAGGCTGGCACCCCTCAAGAGAATGCCATAGAGATGCGTATGAGCTGTGATTAGTCCGGGAATAACGACGCTTCCCATTGCATCAATTACTTTGTCGGCTTTCGCCTTGGGTTTGCCTTTGCCGATATCTGCTATTTGACTGTCTTCAATTCGGAGATAACCATCAGGATAGATAGTGCCTTTGCCATCACCAGTGACAACCAAGCCACCCTGAATCAGTGTGCTCTCTGGCATTACACATTCCTCACAATAAAGGTAGAGAATACATGCATCTGATTAGTGTTGCCCAAGCAATTTCTACTCAGACAAGATGTCAGCTCGCCGAACCGTGTCCTCATCGACCATGTAGATTGTTCCTTCCTTTACAAGCTGACCAAGAACGTCGTCAAACTCCTCTGGTGACATCTCTATCTCTGAGGATTTTAGTTTCATCACCATAACTGGAAGCGCTTTACCTAGAGTCAATGATAGGTTATCCATCAGCGCAAGAAACCGTGCAGGTGGAGGAAGATTGAGGTCAATCTCTGAGGCATCGCTGGTGGCGTCTACTATCGGTTCTGGCCTATCAATAACTATCGGCGCCACTGTTGGCTCTTTGGTCTCCAGCATCCTCTTGAGAAGTGCCGAGCGGAGATCCAGTTCTCCAGAGGCAGATGTTGTATCTGGCTTCTTCTTTGAAAGAGCGGATGCTAAGTCTCCGATGCCAACAGGCTCCGGTCTGCCTGCATCTGAAGGATCATCAGGAGAGATTATTGGTATTGGATCTTCGCCTGAAACGTCAACACCCAACCAAGATGAGTTGATGTCTTTGTTCAAAGGCGCGGCCTTCAGAAGCTGTTCTCTAAACCGTTTCATTAGCCTATCACGTTGAATGTTAAACTTTGAGCCAGTGCAAGGCTCCAGGCCCATCCTGAGAAGTGTTCGCCCCGCAGCACGCTTAACTCTGGTATGAGAGTCCGCAACAAGAATCTCCATAATTCGAGAAAGACTGGAGAACTTCGACTTTGAAATATTAATATTCTCAGCCAGCGCTTGTTTCACTCTCCAGTCGGGATCGTTCAAGAGGTTTCTCACAAGTCCTGATGCTGAGGTGATTCCAATAGTGGCAACAGTCGTTGCTACTTCCTTTCTCTCCTGCCAAGAACCTCCAGAGAGGAATACATTCAAGAATCTCACGGATTTCGCATCGACAATGCCTGCTATGTAGCTCAGCATGTCCCTCTTTCTCTTGGAAGCCTCCTCGCATAGAAGCTTGGTTAGTGCATGGCGTGTCTTTTCAGGGAATTCTCTGATACGCGCGATAGCACCAATGTTCAATTCTTGTAAGTCATCTCTGATGAATCTCGAAACCCACCTAGTTCCAGCGCGGCCCAAAGAAGCCATTAAATCAAAGACTCCAGCGTGATGTTCCCTGCCAAGCTTCTCAAGAGATGAAATCCATAGTTTGTGATCGCTTACTGGGGGCATGCCATTTTCTTTGAAGCTTTCCTTGATACTCTGGAGAACTTGCGCAATCTCAGCTGGAGGGAGATTCGAGATGGATGAGAAGAAATCAGGAATGTATGGGCCATAGACATTCTTCCCTGCAGTTCTAAAGACTATTTTTCGAACGAAGATGTCATCTGTAGCAAGAAGTGTCATGATTGCTGGGAGAATTGTACGATTCACTTCATACATTGAAAGGGTCTGTGCAGATGTGTACATACGTTCTTGAGTTGCAGCTTCCAAAGACCACACTGCACTTCTCATCTCTTGAAGTTTCCGTGCCTCAAGATCAATCAATGTATCAGGACCCATTCTAGGCTTTCCCCCCAGTCTTTCGTTTCTTTGCTTTCTCGCCTTTCTTGGTCTTCTTTGTCTTTTTCATGGTGGGTTTCTTCTTGTCCGCAATGAATTCAGCCAATTCGGACTGAATCCCAATCTGCTTCGAATCACGTCCAGATTTCACTGGAAACTCAAGACTCTTTTCAACGATACGTCCATTGAGTGTTGTCTGAAGCGTATCCTGTGGAAAGATTTCATGTCCCTCCAGTTCCATCTCAACCAGGAGTCTTTCGTATGCCTCTTTCAGGGGGAGAAATCGTGAGTCATTCTCATCGAGTTTATCATCAGTTATCATATGCTCTCTGAGAAGTCGTCGGCCCAACACCGAGTTTGCCAGGCGAGTCAGATTGACCCTACCCTTTCGAATCTGGGGCTCAGCTTTCCTAAGGTCCTCCAGTAGTGCATCCTCGAGGTCAGGAACAAGAAATCCAAAGCCATCTCGTTGAAGGGCTGAAAGATGGAGATGGGAAATATCTCCTTGAGATATCAATCTTGATGCAATTTTCGCGCATTCGCTTCTTACTGCTCTTCTCCCTTCATTCCAATCATTTGTTTTCACAAGTTGCTGAACAATCTGTTCTGTGCTTTCGTTTAGAGGCAAGGAGAGTGAGAGCATGTCAAGCGCTCCGAACACTCCATCTCGTACGAGCATAAGCTGCTCAGATACTGCAACATCATCCTTAGTCTTTTGCCAGCCCTTTTCGATTATCTTGTGAATTCGATGAAGGGGATTTGCTTTCTTATCCACCCAATAACCCTTCATTAATTCTGCAAGATGCTTCATGGATCCTTGTCTGCTCAAATCACAGAATCGATTGACATAGGCCTCATCTGGCGTTAGACCCTTGCGTCGTTTACCAGACTTGCCCTTGGCCAGCGCTTTCAGCCTCCCTGTTACTAGAAATCCAGACTCACGTGCTCCTTTTTCACTTTTCTATGATTGTATTGATCTCTAATCAAGCAGCGAGCAAGTAGAAAAAGGAGGCAAAGAGTAACTTCAATTCAAGAAAGCTATATTCGTCCTTCGCATTTGTAGAGTATTAGAGAAATAGCATATAGATTGGCAAGTCTTGCTGAAAAAACTAGGCTAAACCATTCTTCTTTGATGCAACGATGGTTTGCTCCTTGAGAATGCTCTTGCCCTTACGTACAAGTTTCTGGATTTCGGAATGATATTCCTCATGGGTAATATCGCCCTTCTCCAACTTCCGCTCTAGTCGACGGCGTTCATCTCTTATTTCGAGCATGGAGGATTCAAGAGCTTTCTCCTTGACGCGCAGCAAGACATTCTTGCGAGCAGACGTTTCCTCAGCTGAAGGATAGTCTTCCTCATCTCTCTTGAGAACTGCTAAAGCTGCAATGAGTTCCTGCTTAACTGGAGGTTTCTTGGATTCAGAAGAGATGAGATTAGATTCGGGTTCAACTTCGCCTGAATCATGAAGTGTAGAATGCTGTAGGCCTAAAATGAACTCTTTATATCTACGAAGTCTATCTTCAGGCGTTGAGCTCTCTGTCACCAACATCCCACCTTCTTACAACTGAGAGGAGTATAGTCGGTATATTCTATGCTACTAGGATATATTAAAGATTCTTATGTCGTATGCGAGCTCACTCCTCCATTGCTCAGTGCTGGCTCTCTCTGTATATTCCCTCTACTACTACTTAATCTCCTATATTACTAGAAGAATGATGGGGCAGCTTCGGAAACACCTGATGGCGGTTTCATCTTCAAAGTTTCTTCCACTGACAAGACCTCGATCAGTTCATACTCCCTTGATCCCATGCCAAGATTCTCGGCATATTCAGTCACCAAGTACGGATCCTTCATTGGACCATGCAGTCTAGCAAATGGATGTAGATCCGCATCAGGATCGAGATTCACATTCTTGAAATAAGGAGGAATCATACTCTCTATGAGACCTTCTTGGGCAACTAGGTCCAACGATGCTTGCTCAATGGCGACAATATCTCTGCTTCCTAAGATACCGATGTCGTTCACTACGTGAGGGTGAGCAACTCCCCAGCAGTCACACAAGGCTGTGATGTCTATAGCAAAGTTCAGGAAGAAACGTTTGCTCTCATCAAACGTCTTTAGGACCTCATTTGCTGCCCGTGCCATCAGTTCCTGAAACATCGCGTAGTTCTCCTTCTTCAAATCCAGACAGCCAACATCCTTATCGGCCTCCATGCACTTCCAACACTGGTCACACATACCAAATGCAACTGTGAGTTGATGCTTCTCTTCATTATAGCTGATACACTCGTCAGGGCAGCTCTCGACAATTTTCTTCGCATGCTC
>JBHLQK010000045.1:0-15929 GCA_048884925.1 Candidatus Thorarchaeota archaeon | reverse complement strand
CATGACCTCCTACTATTCCTCTCAAGTAGTGGCAATCATGTACGTCTTCGAGCCACAATAACCGTCACCGCACCCATAATCACGATGATGCTCCCAATCACAGCCCAGCCAATAGGTGTCCTCCACAGGATATGATCAAGAGGCGGATATACTAGCATGTATCCACCCATGTATTGCATGGGTTCCACCTCATCCCAGTTGCCAAGGGTGTCGTTAGCCCAAATCTTGAAGTAGAAGTTGCCGCCACTTCCCTCGGTTTCAGGATAGCCTAATTTATAATTCCACCACACGGCGTAGGTGAAGTTTGCTTCGTATTGGCCAAGTGTGGAGTTACCTTCGATCAATTTAGCTGTCTTATTGGTCCACTCGTTATACCCTATCCACCTATACCGAAAGATTACGCAGTCAACCCCGTCTGAGTCGTTAATCCAACTACTGTATGTCCAGACTTCCTCAGTCTGACCGGTATATGCACCATCCCAACAAAGGACAACCTCACCGGTTTCAGTAGTTTCGAACCATCCTATCGTGGGGCCTTCTGACGAGGAATGCAAAACATGATGAACAGAGAACCCCTCTGGGCGTGCGGCGCTCGCTGCCATGCATATAGTTGAGCTTAGCCACACTATCAGGATGAGCGCAGCAACTCGTTCTCTCATATAAAAAGACATACTTCGCCGAATTATAATATGGCCTGTGTAGATAAATGCATCAGCCACTCAGTAACAATTCAGGACCTGGCACCTGATTTGCGCTATTGAGATGTTCTATATGTGATTGATTTGCCGCTTAATTCATGATTGACCAGAGCAGAATCAGAACGGAAGATGATATTAGAAAAGCGCTCTCTGGTTGTAGCGAGTTTGAAAAGGAAGTCTACGTGGCCACTTCCAAGATTCCCTTGGGGATGGTCAGCACCTATGGGCGTATTGCCAAGAAGATTGGACGACCCAAGGCATACAGAGCTGTTGCCAACGCGTTGCACAAAAACCCCCTCTATCCAATAGTGCCCTGTCATCGAGTCGTGAAGGAAGATGGTTCTTTTGGCGGTGATCCGAAAAGGGCAGCGGGTCGAAAGAAGACTTGTCAGGAAGAGGGTGTGTTGATTGAAGATGGCAAAGTGAAGATGCATAGTGATATTGTCTACTGAAGCAGAAATTGACGATATCGAGCATGCCCTATCCCAGACATTTGTGCATACTGGTCGTCTGCAAATACGAAGCTAGATCTTGAATGTATTGACTTCTAGGCTCCAATAATATAGATGGACACATAGATGAATGTACCAAAGAATACCGGGACAATCCAAAGTATGAAGGCAATACGCATCATGCGGCGATTACCGCAATTAAGTGGCCCATTCGCTCGTGTGGCTGTTAGGAATCTGAAACTGTACAGAAGGCCAAGCAGAATGGCTATAATTCCAACTGCAGAATGTCCGAGAACAGTTATTGGTAATGATCCCCAGTTCAGAATCAATGATGGTCCCATAATCAGCAGCGTAGTCAGCAAGTTGACTATGGTGGCTACTACCATCAAGCGTCCGTGGGTTTTGAGTTGTCGCCTCGTGACATAGCCTAAGAGAAGAATCACAAAGATTACCCATTGTACAATGAGATTAACATCGATGATGACATCAGCGGGTGTTCCCAAGAATCCCATGCAATCACCTAGACGTATGAAGAGTCTAGCCTTAAGAAAAATCATTTGGCTCCAGCTTTGAAGCATTCACCTATGTCAGTTGCCTATCACGGATCACTCTGTCAACTTCGATTCGTCTGAGTCTTCTTACCGATGGGAGAGCTGCAATGACAGCTGTGATGAAAGTAAGAATTGCTATTCCAAGTAGTAGAATGACATCATATGAGGCTACATAGAACGGGATATACGACTTCATAAAGGTGTCAAACATCCCTGATATAGCTATTCCCACAGGATAGGAAAGTACCACTCCAACTAGAGTGACAATCGATATCTCCAGAAACAGAAGCCGAGTGAGGGTGTTCCTCGACCATCCTATGGCTTCGAGCTGTGCCAGTTCTGGGATTCTCTCTCCCACACTTATCGAAACGATGTTCCACACCACAGCGAAGAGCAGAAGCATTGCGATTGCAGCCATGCCAACCGCCACTGCAGTCCCTTGAGCCTCACTGAGCACTCCACTTGAGGCTTGTTCCATAGTCATCGCATTCTCTACTTCATCCAATGCAAATGCCTCTTCGGCAACGGCATCAGGATTAGCTCCTTGTATGGTCTTGACAAACAGGCCGCTTATCATCTCTGAACCAAGCAAGTCAGTTGCTTCTACAAGAGAGATGTATATGACATTCATTGGCGAACTGACTAACCCGACTATGGTGAATAGATCTGATGAACTGCCAATTGTGAGATTGACCACATCCCCTTCTTCAACGCCAATTGAGTCAGCCAGAGTGACATCGACCAGAATCTCACCCTCATCTTGTATGGTCCTTCCTGTTTCAAGATTGAAATCATGTAATTGACCTATTGTGTTGAGGCATAACAGGCTAGCCAGCCTTGATCTTTCAGAAATGATCGCAGTTGTACCAAGCTTCAGATAGGGCTCATAGATGTCGACATCCTCAACCTGTGCCATCAAGGCTTCAATCTCAGAGGAGTTCATCGGTTCCTTGAAATCCAAGAGAAGGTCCCAGTGCTCGTTCTGGTCCATATACACTACGATACTAGAATTGAACCCGCCAACCATCATGGTGCCCATGGACGCCACTGCAGCAGCCAAGGCGATTCCAATTATCATGAGGCCAGCACGTATCTTGTTGAGAGAGATCCCTCTTGCGACAAACTTGAAGCCATAACCGCGAATTCCGACTCTGTTCCCAATCTTTTCAAGGGTTGTTTCCCCAACGTACCCCTTCTCCATCATCCAGCCGCGTATAGCCCGAATTGGTTCGTATCCGGAGATCTTGCGAACCGGAAAGTAGGCAGACACAAGAACAGTAGCGGGTCCAGCGATAATCGCCCACAAGTAGACCATTGACGGGACCGCGCCTGTTTGAATCTCTAGCGAGTAGACTGTTCCAAAGCTCTGAAGAATGGCCCAACCTGAAGGTTCACCGAGCGGCAAGGCTATCAAGCTCGCCGCAAGGGCCAATACTCCTAGGATGAGAAGGTATGCCCTTTGAATCTCGAAGGTTGTGTAGCCAAGAGACTTGGTGACTCCAATCTGTCTCGAGTTATACTCAACTATCCTCTTCACAGTGGTGAATACCACAAAGGCTGCTACTGCAAAGATGATGCCCGCAAAGAGAACGATAAACTCGTCTGCCACTTCGAATCGCGTCAGTTCGGAGCTTCTCAGTTCACTTATGTCCAAGGTGGTCACGATGGGATAAGGATTGATGGCATCAAGAACCATTTCCGAAACTTCCGAATGGTTATAGCCTTCCTCGAAACGTACGACTATTTCGTTCACAACATCTTTCTCACCATATCCCGTATAGGCCAGTTCCTGCAGCACGGAGATGTCCACCCAGACTGGTGCAATGGCAGAGAACGAAACACGCGAAGGGGCATAGATCAGCTGCTTTGGATTCCTATGAGGGAACAGGTGTTCCAGAGAAATCACTATGCCTACCACCTCCACTTCGTGTTCTTCTCCGAATACTGATACTATAATAGCAGACCCTATTTCGATTCCATGATTAGCTGCAAATGCCTTCTCAATCAATGCAGTACGGTTATTCAAAGGATCCAAGAAGGTTCCTTCTGACAGGATAAGTCTGAACACATCCGGGGGATTAGCTGCGTCAATACCGTAGAGGTCTGCTGGATTCTCTGTTGTGTCTGAGAAACTGATATCCCCAAAGACATGGTAGCGACTTGCGAATGCCTCAACACCATCAACATTGCCAATACTGCTAATGTGATCTCGAGGCGCAGAATATGCAACAGCCATGAAGTCTGGTGCTGCGTAGGTTTCGTAGGTGTTATCAATCGTCACTCTCATCATCGGCATCATTGCCGAAAACATGACATAGCTATAGACCGCGATGAAGACAAGAAGCATGCTACTGATGACTTTCCCCCGCTGACTGAATATTTCCTTTCTGGTCTTTCTCAAGAGGGTTCCAGCCAAAGCTCATTCCACCTCATTCCTGGCGGAGATACCGTATATCATGCCTGACCGCAGGAAGACTGACCTGTCTGCAAGCTTTGACACTGATGTCTGGTGAGTCACAGCAATGACTGTGGTCCCAGTCTGCTTGTTGAGTGTTTGAAGAAGCTCCCAGATTATCTCGGATGTTTCAGCGTCTAGATTACCCGTCGGTTCATCGAGAACCAAAATTGGAGGCTCCTTCGCGAGTCCTCGGGCAATCGCCACTCTTTGTTGCTCGCCCCCACTCATTTGCGATGGGTAGCTGTTGGCCTTATCGAGTATTCCAACAAGCTCGAGGTATTTGTTTGCCCTTTTGCGCATCTCCTCTTTACCCTTGATCTTCATGGCGATGCCAATCTCAACATTCTCGGCAGCAGTGAGCGTGGGAAACAGATTATAGAATTGAAAGACTAGTCCAATGCTAGAGCGTCTAAACCTAGTTCTTTCGTCTCTCTTCATGGAGGAGATGACCGATCCCTCTACAGAAACCTCTCCCGATGTCGGAGTGTCAAGCGCAGAGATCATATTCAAGAGCGTTGTCTTGCCGGAGCCAGATTGGCCCAATATCGCAACAAACTCGCCATCAGCGATATCTAATGACACCCCTCTTAGGGCATGGACTGTGGTTTCGCCCATCTTGTATTCCTTTTGAAGGTCCGAGATTTGAACGAGGCTATCTGTTGTGGCCATCTTTTGTTCACTCCCTTTGCAGTATTTAGTGGGGCTTTTCCCAATATGAATGGACACGAAAGAATTCCTCCTAGACTATAGGGAAAAGTTCCTCTTGCTCTGGTCTAATAATACATAAAGAAGTCTTTACCTATTTACTATCAGAGCAAGATGAACGACATCCTGGCTGTTTCAAAAGCCCTATCTAATTCCACAAGGGTTCGAATTTTGGAGTACCTCCTAGTAAAGCGAGTGGCCAACAAGGGCGATGTCATAGAAGAGTTGGGACTTGAGCGTGCAGCTCTAGAGCATCATCTTAAGCCGCTATTGGATGCAGAGCTGGTGTCTGTTCTGGATGTTGTGATTGACAAGGTCAAGAACTCGCTTCTATTCCCAACGGCCTCCGTGAGCCTTGATAGACAACCCGAGGTTTCTGTTGATACTATGAAAGATGTGATTGGTACAGAGATCGAGAGTGATGTGAACCATGACGAGATCCAGGAGAAGGCTCAGGCTGAGGTTAAGGCTGGCCGTTTGGACCATGAGGATGCTGTTGCAATAGTGAGGACCCTTTTTGAGCACAGAGGCCGAGGTACAAAGAACATGTGTTCTGTCTGTGGTCGCATAAGGAAGATGGCCAACCTCACTCTATGTGAACGCTGCTTTAGACCCGCTTGCACAAATTGCAGCCAGACAATCCAGAGAGATGACGGAGATTCTGAGCTATTATGTGATCGTTGTTTGAACCAGCTGTTCAGCTAGACGAAAATGCTTCGCTGGCAAAGTATAATAGGGCTAGTTACGCAGGAACCTGCTAAGTGATACTCTCGATGAATACAGACCTAGCCACGAACACTCGAACGCCAGCAAGAGACTGGTCGTTTAGTGGCTATTATAGCTATTATCTGTAGTCGAGAGTCACCGACTAATTCTGACCTGCCTACAGCAGGCTTGTTCTGGTGATTCTATGATTCAAAGTGACGATACTCCAAATGCCATTACTCCTGACGGTTGCGTTCTAGTGGATGGAGGGAGTGCCCATTGACCGAGAACATCCAACTTGACGCATTAAGAAGCGAGATAGCCAAGATTACCCTTGAGATAATGTGTCTTGTTGGCCGTAGAAACGCACTAGCTGAACAGGTCGGAAAAGAGAAGAAAAGACTGGGCACAAAAATCGTCAACCGAGAAGTCGAAAGACACCTGAAAGCCAAGGTCATTATAAAATGCGAAGAGAACGGTGTAGACCCAAGCTTTGGGCTCAAGCTCCTAAATCAGCTCATAAATGAGTCAATCCGCGTTCAGCAGGAGGGTAATGAACCGCCAGTTAGTGCCGATGCGCACTACATCTTTGTGAAAGCCAAAGAGATGGAACGTGCTGGAAATGAGATTATTCACCTGGAGGTGGGTGAGCCAGATTTTGGTCCGCCTGATGCCGTAAAGGCCGCCATGGCAGAAGCTGTTTCACTGGGTCACACACGTTATACTCAATCTGCAGGAATACCAGAACTGAGAGAGAAGATTGCGGATGCAATTGGCCGCAAATACCAGAAGCAGATAACGCCGGAAGAGGTGATTGTCACTGTCAGCGGCAAGTATGCATTGTATCTCAGCATGGCTGCAACCCTTCAGACCGGCGATGAAGCCATTATTATTGACCCCTCTTTTCCAGCATATGCACGAGGTGTCAAGGCTGTTGGCGGTCGATCTGTTCATATCTCAGCAAAGTTGGATCACAATTGGGCCATTGATTTCAGCATTATTGAAGACCACATCAATGAATCCACAAAAATGGTTATTCTGAACAGTCCATGCAATCCGACTGGCAAGATCTTAGATAGAACGACACTGATGAGGCTGAATGACCTAGCTGTTGAGAACAACTTCGCGATTCTCAGTGATGAAGTCTATTCGGATTTTTCCTCCACCTCCCACTCAAGTATCCTTCAGGTTCCAGAAGCGAATCACATCACAGTCAAATCCTTCTCGAAGCCTTATGGGATGACGGGATTCCGACTTGGATACGCAATCTCTGACCCCGACACGATTAAGAAGATGGCAAATATTCAGCATTTGCACCTAACATGCGCTCCAGAGTTCATTCAACATGCAGGAGTTGCAGCCTTGGACTGCGATGATGAGGTGGCTCGTTATGCATCTATTATTGAATCACGACTGAAGACCGCGAGCAGACTCCTGAAGCCACTGCCAGTTACTTTCCATGATCCTGAGGGAGGATTCTACATATTCCTCCGGATGGCTGAGGACACCATGAGTGGATTCGAGTTTGCAGACCGACTCCTCTCAAAGAAGAAAGTGTGTCTGCAGCCAGGGATTCTGTACGGGCGGGAGTTCTCACCATACCTCAGAATCTCGGTGTGTATACCTGAAGATAGTCTAATCGAGGCGATTTCTAGAATTCAGGAGGTCTTAGGGTGAGAATTGCAGTCATTGGCGCGGCAGGACAAATGGGAAGATGGCTTCTAAGGCACTTTGAGGCGGAAGGTCATACTCTAGTGGCATCTGACTCTCAAAGCGGTGAATTGCGTGAGCTAGCTGGAGTAAGCGACTTAATCCTTGCAAGTAGTAATGCTGCCGCAGTGACAGATGCAGATGTTGTTGTTGTTTCTGTTCCAATCGGCAACACTATGGAAGTTATTCAGGAGATAGCACCTCAGATGAAAAAAGAGGCTGTTCTCTGCGAAATATCGTCAGTAAAGGGAGGGATACCTGAAACCCTTCGAAAGCTGTCTGAATGTGGGATACGACCACTGAGCATTCATCCGATGTTTGGCCCAGGTGCTCAATCACTGAGAAAGAAGATCATAATGATACCTGTCGTAGATCTAGCTGCTGAGGGCCAGCTCGTAGAAACACTGTTTCCAGACTGCCAAATTATAGTGGTAGACTCGGATGAGCATGACAGAGTGATTGCGCTCACAATCTCACTCCCCTATTTTGTGAACGCGGTTATCGCCTCGCTATTGGCTGATGAAGACATCAACCTGCTGGATCGTCTGGGCGGCACTACATTCACTATCCAACTCATGCTGACCGGGAGCATAGTGTTCCAGCCTTCTGCCCTCCATGTTTCTTTGCATTTGGAAAACAAGCATGCGCTTGACCTATTGCAAAGATTCCAACTAAAGACCAAGGAGAGCCTCGCGATGCTCGTGGACAGAAACCCTGCGCGTTTTGAGCGACTCCTCTCCTCAGCGCGAGAGAGTCTGGAGTCCGAAATAGATCTGAATGAGAAGTACAATGAGATGTACAGGTTACTGGAGCTTATGACCAGTGAAAGCGGGATGGTGAACCAATGATGCTAGTGTCTTTTGTGGTAAAGACGAGTAACCGAGATTACCCCGTCTGTGTAGGAGAGAATATACTCCACAGCATTGGCGAATCCTTCTCTGAAACCGCAGACAGAGTCTTCGTAGTGACCGACAAGGAGGTTGCTAGGATATATCTCGAGTCACTCGCTAGCAGTCTTAGCAAATCTGGGATTGAAGCCATTAGAAAAGTTCTCCCTGCTGGTGAGGACGTCAAGTCATTGTCCAGTGCAGAGGAGATGTACAATTTCCTATTAGAGAACAAAGCATCGAGATCCGATATCATCCTTGCTCTTGGTGGCGGAGTCATTGGAGACCTCGTTGGATTTGTCGCTTCAACATACAAGAGAGGAATGCGCTTCATTCAAGCTCCAACCACTCTATTATCGCAGGTTGATTCAGCTCTGGGAGGAAAGACTGGAGTCAATCTGCCAAATGGAAAAAACCTCGTGGGCACATTCTATCAGCCAATCGCGGTTGTAGCAGATGTGTCTCTGCTCAAAACACTCCCTAAGGACGACTTTGCCTCTGGACTTGCTGAGGTCATCAAGTATGGAGCAATCATGGACAAGGAACTGCTCAGACTCTTGACGGACAATAAGGATGCGATACTCCGAAGAGAACCAGTCATTTTATCCCGCATTGTCGAACGATGCTTGAGGAACAAAGCGCGTATTGTGGAGGAAGACGAGAGGGAGGAGGAAAGAAAGAGGGAGGTTCTCAATTATGGTCACACAATTGGTCATGCAATAGAAACCTGTTCTAGGCACAAGGTCCCTCATGGCCATGCAGTAGCAATTGGGATGGTCGAGGAGGCTCGCTTTGCTGTGAGAGAAGGTCTGCTTGACAATCAGTCCCTCCAGTCACTGATTTCCCTATTGTCGTTATTCGAGCTCCCTACAAGCATTCCCACGGATGTTGATCTGGAGGAATTTGAACATGTTATCAGACAGGACAAGAAAGTGCGACAAGGTCAGCTTTTGCTCCCGGTTCTAATAGAATTGGGTAATGCCGAGCTGAAAGAGGTGGACACGCCACAGACTCTAATCCCCAAAAGAGGAGGAGAACGAATATGTTAGTGGTAATGTACAAAGAAGCAACTGAAAAGCAAATACAGAAAGTCCTCGAAATAGTAGAGGAACTCGGATACAAAGCTATCCCCAATCCTGGGGTCAGTCGAACTGTAATCAACATCACCGGTGATGTAGACCTACTCGATTCTGGTAGACTTGAGGGACTTCCAGGAGTCATGGAAGTCATCCATGTAACCAAGCCGTATAAGCTGGCAGACATCGAGTCAAAGCAGGAAGGTACTATCATTGAAGTTGGGGACGTAGAGATAGGAGGGAGTCGTCCTATAATCATCGCAGGACCTTGTAGCGTAGAGTCAAGGGAGCAGATACTCAAAGCAGCGGTTGCTGTCAAGGACAGCGGCGCCGATATGCTCCGTGGTGGTGCTTTTAAGCCACGAACTTCCCCATACTCATTCCAAGGCCTAGGTGTCGATGGTCTCAGACTGCTTGATGAGGCTCGTCAAAAGACAGGCCTCCCTGTAGTTTCTGAGGCAGTCGATGTAGAGAGTTTTCCCGCTGTTGAAGCACTAGTCGATGTTATCCAGATTGGTGCTCGAAATATGCAGAACTACTCTCTTCTGAAACGTGCAGGACGGGCAAGAAAACCAGTGCTTTTGAAGAGAGGGCTGTCCGCAACACTGTCTGAGCTGCTCGCTGCTGCAGAGTACATCATGGCGGAGGGCAATCATGAGGTCATTCTGTGCGAGCGGGGAATCAGAACATACAGTGACCACACAAGGTTTACTCTGGATCTGAGTAGCATCCCAGAGCTCAGAAGACTCACTCATCTTCCACTGATTGTTGACCCAAGTCACGCTGCAGGGAAGAGGGACATGGTAATTCCTCTAGCCCGGGCTGGACTCGCTGTGGGCTCTGACGGCATCATAATTGAGGTTCATCCCAAGCCAGAGGAGGCACTCGTGGATGGTCCCCAATCACTCACCCTTGATATGTTTCGCGAGTTTATGAAGAGTCTTCCCGGGAATGGACTCCTGACTCATAGCGTGAGGTACGTTAACAGGCAGATCAAAGACCACGGCATCGCATCTTGGACACCGAGCGAATCCGACAAGTAATCTGGAGTGAAGTGATAGGATGAAGAAGATGCTCTGCGTGTCACTGACTGAGCGATCAGTCAGGCAATGCTCTCAATTCATTTCGTCCTGTGATGCCGACTTGATTGAGCACAGAATGGACTTCATGGACCGAATCGAGAAACTGAATGCCATCTATGATGTGTCAAGGGTGCCTATTATCGCTACGTGCAGAGCTCCCCGAGATGGAGGTCACTTTGAAGGCGATGATGAGAGCAGAATTAGCCATCTCATTGAGGCGATTTCAGCAGGAGCATCCTATGTAGACGTAGAGCTAGATACTGAGCCTAGATTGATGAAACTGGTTAGGAAGGAGGCAACAAAGTGCAATTCGAAACTTATTGTTTCAAAGCATTGCATCGTTTCAACTCCCCCTCTTCCCGAACTCGTGAATATACTCGACAGACTTGTAATAGCTGGAGCGGACATCATGAAGCTTGTGATCACTCCAAAGATGATGAGCGACTGCGGAAAGATATTGCAGCTCTATCACATAGCGAATAAGCCCGCTCGCCCTTTGATAGCATTCGCAATGGGAAACCTCGGCAAGTTCACGAGGGTGACAGCACTGTTTCTTGGTGCTCCCTTCATGTACGTATCACAGGATCAGGGGGCCGTGGCTGCACCAGGCCAAATCACACTGTCTCACATGAGAGGGCTTTTGGAGGTATTGGAGTGAAGCGGCTCGTGGTTGTTGGATATCCTCTTAATCATTCACTGAGCCCTGTTATGCATAACGCAGCACTAGCCGAATTAGGTCTAGATGATAAGTACAATTATGAAGCGATGCCATTACCCAGTGATGCACTGCCTGGGCTAGTGGAGTCAATAAGCAGGCATGAGATTGAGGGAGCCAACATCACTCTTCCCTACAAGACCAAGATCACGCGGTATCTGTCTACTATCTCATCAGAGGGTTTGGCCGTAGGAGCAGTCAACACTCTCCACAGGGAAAATGATCTTGTGATTGGGAGCAATACAGACGTTAGAGGATTCATCGAGGCTATTCGAGAAAAGGGTGTCAATCCACGAGGTCTATCTGCGACAATTCTCGGAGCTGGAGGTGTGGCCAAGTCTGTTGCATATGCGCTAGCTGAGGCTGGAGCTATAGAATTGGGAATCTTCAATCGCACCATTGATGCGGCTAGGAGATTGGCACTTGAGATTGGTCGGAATAGGCCAGTGGAAGTTCGTGCTGATAAAACTCCGGCAAAGGAAGACCTCGAAGATTCTGATATTCTGATTAACTGCACTCCAGTGGGTATGGCCGGCTATTCAATTGATGAGTCTCCTCTAGAACAATCCAATCTATCCAGTGGTCTCGTTGTGATGGACTTGGTATACAATCCATTGAACACAAGGCTGCTGAGGGATGCTCAAGACGCAGGATGCAAGACAATTGATGGAGTCGGAATGCTTGTCCATCAAGGAGCTTTGGGTTTTGAGTTATGGACTGGTAAGCCTGCGCCGATTGCGGTGATGCGGGATGCTGTACTACAGGCTCTGGGGGTAGAAGATGGATGAAGACAGCGAAAAGAAGCATTAGTCTGATTGGTTTCATGGGTACAGGCAAAACGACAATAGGACACGCCTTGGCCATTTCACTCAATCGTGAGTTTTTGGACACTGACTCACTAATAGAGGAGCGTGTGGGAAAGCCCATCACTCGCATCTTCTCCGAGGACGGTGAGGCTGCCTTTCGTGAATTGGAAGCTGAGGTTGTGAAAGCGGTGTACAGAAACAGGCCCACAGTAATCAGCCTAGGTGGCGGTGCGCTACTCAATCCTTCAAGTTCAGCCCTAGTAAAGGATAACTCCGTGGTGGTTCTTCTGAGCTGTTCTGTTGAAACCATTATCTCTAGGACCTCCAGCAATAAGCTGCGTCCGCTCCTGAATGTGGGGGCTGAAGATATCGAACAGAGAGTCACTACACTTCTAGCAGAAAGAGAGGTAATGTATACCGCAGCTACGGATATCGAGATAGATACTGATTCATTAAGTGTTGGAGAAGCTGTTTCAGAGATAATTAGGAGGCTGGATCTGTGAGGGCCATAGTTCATCAATCAGCCATTGATGGCGCTGTGGTTGCGCCCCCTTCAAAGAGCTACACACATCGGGCTATTGTCTGCGGTCTTCTATCAAATGGGACAACAAGTATTCTCAATCCTCTCTTCAGCGGTGACACTAAAACCACACTAGTAATCTCCGAAATGATGGGAGCCGACGTGCGCCGGGGTGATGAAATCGAAATTACAGGTCCTAGTGAACTCAAGGCACCTGCTTCAAAGATGGACTGTGGTGGTTCAGGTACGACGATTAGAATATTCACAGCCTTATCTGCTCTCACAGCGGGAAGATGCGTGCTCACCGGTAATGAAACTCTTCGTAGAAGGCCAATTGGGGACTTGCTTGAGGGTCTCCGACAACTCGGTGTAGATGCCCAATCCCTAGGCAATAATGGCAGACCCCCTGTGCAAATTCAAGGTCAAGGTCTCACTGGTGGCGCAGTTAGAATTCGTGGAGATGTGACTTCTCAGTACCTGACAGGGCTTCTGTTTGCATGCTCAAAAGCCAAAGGAGACTCAAAAATAGTGCTCAAAACGAGGTTAGAGTCCCGTTCCTATGTAGAAATGACTCTTGATATCATGCATCAATTTGGTGCTATAGCAGAGCCCGCAGATGATTGGAGTAGCTTCACGGTCCCAGGCAATCAAGACTATCAGGCGAAGGAATACCATGTTGAAGGAGATTTCTCCTCAGCCGCCTTCTTGATGGCTGCGGGTGCCCTCGCCGGAAGAGTAAGAGTGATAGGGCTTACACCAGATTCGGTACAGGGAGATGCCGCCATAGTTGAGATTCTCAAATCGATGGAATCAGGGGTCAAGCTCGGTAGAGATAGCCTCGCGACCAATCGTAATGATATTCAAGCAATTGACATTGACGTATCTGACATTCCAGACTTGGTGCCCATTCTGACTGTGCTAGCAACACAAGCCAGCGGTACCACGAGAATATGCAATGCAGGTCGACTGCGGCTCAAAGAGAGTGACAGACTGGCATCAACCTCTCAAGAGCTGCGAAAAATGGGTGCTGAGATTGTGGAGTCAAAGGATAGTTTGACGGTTAGGGGTCCAACTGCTCTTCATGGTGCAGTCTTGGATTCCCATGAAGATCACCGCATCGCAATGGCTGGTGTGATAGCAGGATTAGTAGCAGATGGCCAAACCGTAGTTAGGAACATCGAGTGTGTTACAAAGAGCTACCCTAGCTTCATCAGGGATATTCAGTCAATCGGAGCTCAGATAGAGCTAGATTCAGGAGGAATTACATGACATTCACATTTGGAAAGGATTTCAAGATACAGATATTCGGAGAGAGTCATGGGCAAGGTGTCGGGGTTGTCGTTGAGGGTTGTCCACCCGGACTCGAAATCGATGAAGCTCAGATTTGGACTGAACTCAATAGGCGACGCCCTGGCACAGGGATTCTGGTTTCTCCTCGGTCTGAACCCGATGTCTTCGAGATAAGAAGTGGAGTCTTCAGAGGGAAGACCACGGGCACTCCGATAATGATGACTATAGCCAATACAGATGTAGACTCTTCCATGTATGAGGAGATTAAAGATACGCCTCGACCGGGACATGCGGATTATACTGCTCGAATCAAGTACAGGGGCTATAACGACTATCGCGGAGGAGGTGTCTTCTCAGGGAGGCTCACTGCTGCCATGGTGATGGCAGGAAGTGTCGCTCAGCAGCTATTAAAAGAGAGAGGTGTCGAGGTGCTTGCTCATGTGGTCCAAATCGGGCATGAGAAAGTTGAGAGAGAACTCTCTGACGATGAGATAAGGTCTAATGTCTATTCTAATCCCGTTCGTTGCGGTGAAGAAGAGGCAGCAGAGAGGATGCAGAAAGTGATAGAGGGCGTGAAAAACGAAGGCGACTCCACTGGCGGCGTTATCGAGTGTCGAATTATTGGGATTCAAGCGGGAATTGGTGAGCCAATCTTTGACTCTGTGGAGAGCGTCATCAGCCATGCTATGTTCAGCATTCCCGGAGCAAAAGGTATTGAGTTCGGATCCGGCTTCAAAGGTGCGGCTATGCGCGGATCGGAGAATAACGATCCTCCAATCATAGTAGATGGGAAGGTGGCTTGGAGCAAGAATGATGCTGGGGGAGTCCTAGGAGGTATTACTAATGGTGCGCCTATAGTGTTCAGGATTGGCTTCAAACCTACTTCAACGATACAGAAGAACCAGCGCACTGTGAACCTTGCCAAAATGGAAGAAACCTTTCTTCGAGCAAGAGGGAGGCATGATCCATGCATTGTACCACGAGCTTTACCTGCTGTTGTAGGGCTTGGGGCGATTGCTATTGCAAATCTGCTTCTAAAGCCCCAGCAATTCTAGATCTACAAGACCCAATCCATCGTCGTATTGAGTCCAACTCCTGAGGTGGCAGGAATCGTGCTGACTATTATTGCATCATTCTCAGCTATGACCGCTCAACAGGTCGAATGAGTCTTCATATAATTGACATCAATATCATGGTAAAACCACGACTTTCATATGAGCGATTCAATCTTCTCTTGCTAGTGAATGCCTTGCCTGACAAGTCCATTGACTATGACTCAGTGTCGAAGATTTACGACCAGCTCCGCTCCGGCGAACCTGAGATGATTTTTCATTTACTCGAGGAATATTTGCCGGAATCGGGGTCAAAGGTTCTGGATGTTGGATGTGGAACTGGCAACAATACATTGTTACTCCAGAAGGCTACAGAAGCTCAGGTTTTTGGACTGGACTCCTCTTTCGGGATGCTATTGGAGGCACAAGAGAAAGGCCAACATATTTCCTTCATTCATGCATACGCTGATAGCATACCAGTGAAATCACATAGTTTTGACATGGTGTTCATGACAGAGGTGGTCCATCATCTACCATCTATGGATAATGCAATGCTAGAGATGAGTCGTGTTCTGAAGACTGGCGGCCTTCTATGCATAGTCACGCAGTCTCACAGACAGATCGAAGAGCGAATCACCTCTCGCTTCTTTCCAGCTACAGTTGATATCGACAAGAAAAGATACCCTGACATTGCGGAGATAGAGCAATGCATGAAGCAGAAATCATTTGCCAAGACCTGGTCCCGCTCATACAAATTCGCTCCAGTAATTCTTAGTGAAGAGTTTTTGGACACAGTTTCACGGAAAGGCTACTCGATGCTACACAAAATATCAGAGAATGATTATCAAAAGGGCCTCAAAGCTCTGCAGCAATCCTATGCAAGCCAGGAGAGGTTGGACTATGCCGCTGGCTACACTTATGTTTGGGCGAGGAAGAACGTAGACTAGAAAACCACTGTGAAATCGATAGTCCTTTCCTCCTCGACTTCAAACCTGAACATAATGCGGATGGCAAGCGTCGCCTTCCCAGGCCGTAGTGCTCTGAATATCCACTTTCCCCTCTCAGCATCGCCTCCGGTCCATCCTGGCTTCTTCAAATTCTCAGGATGGAGATACTCGGTTTCGGTATCTTCGAGATAAATGACAGTGTCATCATCAATCTCGAATTCGGCATCCTCACCCACAGAGGCGTGTCGATGAAACTCGTAGTAGAACCGCTCGCC
>JBHLQK010000044.1:0-16284 GCA_048884925.1 Candidatus Thorarchaeota archaeon | reverse complement strand
GAGTCAGCTCAGTCACTGCAAAAGGGTGCACACTTGAACATTCAACTGTAGTGAGCAATATACCTCTCTGGTCGATGCCCAAGATAGTGGAGTCAGAGAGCGATCAAACTGCAGAGTTCTTCAAGAAATGGGATCATATGGAGTTCACAAAGGGTGTCACAATGTGGCTAGGCCTTGATGAGGTCGTAATTGGAGACCGGAAGTCCAGAGTCATCGTTCATCCACGTCCAGAGGTTTGGATTATTTCGATGTCTAGCTTTGATCCATCATGCGCACCGGAGGGTAAAGAGCTCCTTGGCGTAGCGACCATTCTTCAAGATGGAAAATCGCCTGAGGACATGATGAAACTGGTAAAGGAAAATGGTTTGCAGGCCTATCATCCTGAGGTCTTGGACCATATTGAGATGGAACACATTCAGAGCTCCTATGCAACTCGGGCTGCGCTTGTTCCTGGACAGACGGATATGGACCGACCCGGTCCAGAAACTCCAATCAAGGGCTTATTCATAGTAGGAACAGATACTGCAGGATCAGGAGTTGGTTTGCAGCAGGCGGCAAACTCAGCCGAGGGAGTTATACGTGCTCTAGAAGGCCGCATCTAGGGTTTGGTAGCCTTAAGTGAATACATCAGTGGCATACTCTCCCGATGCGAAGGCAAGACCCATCTGCCATCTTCCTGTTCTTCCAGGAAAGGCAGTGCTCGCCACGTTGTGAATGGAAACTCGTTAAAGAAATCGATTCTGAGCCCCGCATCAATGAGTGAGTTGATGAGTGTTGAGATGCTGTGGTTCCATTCATACGTCACCGTTTGCTCGAGCTTTGTGTCTGAATCCGCATACGTGGTCCCATCATCGAATTTCAGAGGCTCTTCTGGTGTGAAGTAGGGATACCTCAATCTGAGTTCTTCCACCCCTTCATCATCATCGAACACGTAAGGGAATGGATGAAACTCGCGTATGTAGAAGAATCCGCCCCTCTTCACAAATTTAGCGACGACCTGAGCCCACATCTTCAAGTCAGGTAGCCAAGTCAGAACTCCTCCTGAGGTAAAGACGATATCAAACTCCTCATCAAGGATTTCAGGCAGCTTGTAGATATCTGAAGCAATGAACCTAGCATCAACGCCAATTTGCCTGCCAAGATTTCCAGCCAGTTTGACGGCTTTCTCTGAAAAGTCAGCACCTGTTGTCTTAGCACCCAGTCTGGACCATGACAAAGTATCCATTCCGAAATGACACATCAGATGCAGCAATGACTTCCCTGAAACATCACCGACCTCATCCAGCTCAATCGGGTCGAGTGTTTGTTTTCCCTTCAGGAAACCTTCTACATCGTAGAACTTGCTCTGCTTGTGGACATCAACGCGTTTTTCCCACATGTCCTTGTTAGCTTGGATGAATTCGTCCAACAAATCCGCCGCCTGTGATTCCATGAATCCAATCCAATCTGCATATAGTCTTAGCGAAACTCCTTTATCCTCGCGATGTGCGCCAGTGCTCGACCTAGCTAGGAACAGAGGAGACAAAGCAATGGGAAAGATGATTGAGATTAGGTGGCATGGTCGCGGCGGTCAGGGCGGGGTGACTTCGGCAGAGCTTCTAGCTAAGGCAGCCTACTTGGATGGCTACGAGGGAGTGCAGGCATTCCCATTCTTTGGATCTGAGAGACGAGGAGCTCCTGTAAAGGCGTTCACGAGGATATCTCACGACCCAATAAACGTCAGGAGTCAGATTTACGAGCCAGATATTGTTGCAGTGCTGGATGCTGGAATCATCGACGTCATTGATGTCACTGAGGGTCTAAAAGAGAATGGGAAAGTCATCGTCAACACTCAGAAAAGCGCCTCTGAGATGAATATAGAAGGTCATGTCTATACCTACGATGGAACTGGTATTGCTCTGAAGCACAATCTTCTAGTTGCAGGTCTTCCTGTTGTTAATACCACAATGCTCGGAGCTTTTGCAAAGGCAACTGGCTTGGTGAAGCTAGAGAGCATACAGAAGGTCATTTGTGACAACTGGCCTGGCAAAATTGGTACACGAAATTCTGCGGGTGCCAAAGAGGCGTACGATACCTGTTCTGACAAATGAGGTTTCATGCATACATTCGCTCATAGCCGCTCGTTGAGGGACCTGGCTGCTGTCTTCTAATACCATCAACTTGCTGAGCGACCTCTTCCATCTTCTTACGTATTTGTTCAGCACTTTCCATCAGCTCTGCAACCTCCACCCCTACATTGTAGAGTCTATTCAAGGCTTTAAGAACTTGAACCGCTCCTTCCGGATCAGGCATCATAGGAATTGCTGGAGTAAGTAATGCAAAGCCTACCATATCACGGCACAGGGTTTCTGAGAGAATGGAGCCTGCAATCCCGGTAATGATTCCCCTCTTGAGAATCTCCATCTCCGCATCTTCCTTAAGCTCTGCAATCTTCTCTTCCTCGGCTGCAAAGAGGACCTTTCTATCTTTGGGAATGCCCTGCACTGGAATTCCATCTAGAACGACTGCTTCTTTGACACCCAACGTTGAAGCCCAGTCCAATAGAGCTGAGCTCACGGCGTACATTCCCTCTTCTGCAACAGGGAGTTCTGCAGTGACAACTAGGAGGTTCTTCTCCTGCTTGGCATAGATTCTAAATGGGTGGCGGAGTCGGCCATCCAGAAAGACAGCGGCAGAAGGCATATATCTAGACCTAACATGGGCTACTTCTTCCATCTCGAACTGCTCAATCATAGTATTAGCTGCTATGGTCCCAATGACCCCCGCAGATGGAAAACAACACACCAGAAGTGGAGACTTCATTGTCAGCTTTATCTTTGTCTGTACAACCTGAGCCTCTGGAGACCCTAGAATTTTGGCTTCGCACTCTTCGCCCATAATTGAGAACACCGAGATGATAAGAGTGTGGTTCAATATTAAGCTTGACATGGACGATTGCCGCGGTGCTGGATTCTGGTGCCGCCAATATGCCTTTATCAATGACTGACATCTGATACCTACTGACTGTGGTCCCTTCAAAAGGTGTCCCTGATGAAATACCGCACTGATAGACTCATGGCTCCTCCAATCTTGAAGCTGATTGAAGCCGCAAAACATTATGTTTCGTCGCCAGAGTTCCTCAATCTTGGTCCGGGTCTCCCAGGACATATTCCTCCTGCGGACTCTCTGAAAGCATTTGGAAACACATTACTCCATCCAGCAACCCACAGATACACCTTCGAACAGGGACAGCTTGAGCTTAGGGAGGAGTTGGCAATCTACCTGCGTCAGAATTGGAGTGTCCAAGTTGACCCAGAGAAAGAGATTTCCATAACAGGCGGGGCAAATGCAGCCTTTGCAGGGGCAATATTCACCGTATTATCCCCGGGCGAAAAAGTCGTGATGCCCTCTCCTTTCTATTTTAACTCGGTCATGGCTGTGCGACTTGCAGGAGGAGAAGTTGCAGAAGTTCCCGTGGGGTCTGACTTTCAGGTAAGTTATGATCAAATCGAATCTGCTGTGGACAAAGAAACACGTGCAATCTTCATTAATTCTCCCAACAACCCTACTGGTGCAGTCTATTCTCGAGAGATAGTCGACTCTCTTGTCGACCTTTGTATCGATAGGGACCTGTTTTTGATATCTGATGAAACATATGGACGACTCGTCTATGAGGGTGCCTCTCATTATAGTCCGCGATCGCGCTCCGATGCACATGAACGGATAATCTCACTGGGCAGCTTTAGCAAGGACTTTGGAATGAGCGGATGGAGAGTTGGCTATGTCGTAGGCTCTGATGAATTCATGCAGGAGTTTATGAAAGTACAAGACACTGTCACTATCTGTGCCTCCACTCCTGGCCAGATGCTTGCTCTTGAAATACTAAAACATGGCCTTGACGAAATTCAGGAAGAAATCGATAGAATAAGTCTATTGAGAAATCTTGCCTATCTCCGAATCAGCGAGATACCCACACTCGAAACCGCGAGAACCCCTGCTACCTTCTACATATTTCCACGAGTGAACGGCTGCACTGATTCTCGTAAGCTTGTGCTTGATATTCTTCGGGAAACGAAGATGCTGGTTCTTCCAGGGAGCATTTTTGGAGAGGCAGGTGAGTCCCACTTACGCATCTCAATTGGGCCCCTGACTCCCGAGGCTGTAGATGAAGCATTTGATAGATTGTCAGCCTACTTCAGGAACCACTAGAACGAATGATACTTTGACCATTCCCAACCCGTCACGGCATAATTGACATACTCTCTCCACTCATCACGCTTTATCCGGATGAAAGCATCAGTCAACTTGGATCCAATAGCATCTCGTATAACCTCATCTCGCTCAAGGTGACCAATAGCTTCCCACAGTGTAATTGGAAGCATTTTGATCCCAAGTGACTCTCTCTCTGCATCGGAGAGATGAAAGATATCCTCGGTTCTTGGCTCAGGCGGTTTAAGCTCCCGATTCACACCATCCATGCCTGCAGCCACAATTGCTGAGAATAGAAGATACGGATTGGCTGTGGCGTCTGGAGACCGTAGCTCTACTGCTGCGTTTTGCTTTGCTTTGAAGAGGGGCACTCGTACCAGAACCGTCCTATTCCTGAAGCCCCATGTGATATAGACAGGAGCTTCATGGTGTGGAACAAGTCGCTTGTAGGAATTTATCGTTGGATTCGCTATTGCTGTCAGAGCTGGGGCATGTTCAAGGAGACCTGCAATAAAGCTCCTTCCAGTGTCTGACAAATATTCATCGCTATCCTTGCCAAATAGATTCTCGTTGCCATCCCATAACTGAAGATGGCAGTGAAGTCCATTCCCCGGGGCACCCTCGAAAGGTTTTGGCATGAAAGAAACATCAATGTCGCGACTTGCTGCAACCGTCCGGGCTAGATTCTTGAAGGTCAGGATAAAATCTGCCATCTGCCGTATATCAGCATGTGAAATCTCGACTTCCTGTTGCGACTCTCCTGCCTCGTGGTGAATCACTCGAGGTCTCATTCCCATGTCCCGAATAGCAGCGGCAATTTCAAGCAGGATGTCAGCACCTGGATTTTGAGGATATGTATCCCCATAGCCACTAGAATCGAATGGCTCCCCATCCCGTGTGATGAAGTGGAATTCAGGTTCAATCTTGGCCTTGAGTGACATCTTTCCAGGCAGAAGCCTTTCACAGACTGTATGAAGTGTCCCTCTGCTGTCCAATGGATGAATAGACTCTATGCCCTCTTTACCTTCTTTCTCGCTCACAGAACACATAACAGCAGCTGTTCTCTGGAGGGAATATGGGAGTTCGATCAATGAATCTGAATCTGGTGCTAGACGGAGATCTGAAGCTTCAACCGTTGAGAGGCCTGCAACCGAACTACCATCTATGCTTGTACCCTCTGATAGAACAGGATCATTACGCAGTTCATCCAGGGTGCCCGCCGGATTGCAGGGTACAATCATAGCTTTCATTCTGCCCAGAATGTCAACAAATCGAAGTTCAACATATTCTATCTGCTCAGACATCCAAATCACCCTGATTGCATGGGAGTCGGCTCGTATTGTCTAGTATTTAAGATGTTCCAGTTTGAGTTCCTAGCCCCAAAGCTCCTTATACCATACTTCAGACTCACTTCCAAGTTCCAGCCTTATTGAACCACTGGCAACGCTAACTTTCTCTCCCTCTGAAACTTCAAAATTCAATGCGGCGATACGGATGGCCTTCTTCTCCAGATGGACATTGTTGATGTTCCGGGCGTGTAGACGCGCCGTCCTTTTCCCTCCATCCATGACCAGGAGAAGGTCCTCGTAACTGACGTCACATTTTATCTTGAAGCCTTTGTCGCGAAAGTCGCCTATATGTATCTCAAGATTGTTGAACTCGGCCTTGATACCTGCTGCTTTCATTGGTCAAACACACTTGCATCGCAGTCTTTACTTCTTATGAATCTCTTCTTCAGAGCCGGAAGATAGAAACCCATTTGTTACCTTCATCATATCGTGACATTGCTAAGAAAGGGACTCCATATTGGAACAAGTGGCTGGTCCTATGAAAACGATTGGAAGGATGTTTTCTATCACTCAAGAGGATCGCTTCTTCAGCAATACCTCTCAATCTTTGAAACTGCAGAAATAAATTCAACATTTTATGCTCTCCCCCAGCCTAATTTTGTGAAACATCTCGCGTCAGTTCCAGAGGAGAAATTTTTCACTGCCAAGATTCCAAAGAAAGTGACTCATGACAGTAGATTGGATCTTTCTGGCGAAGGTGGCAGTGTTCTCGAATCATTCTTTTCCTTAATGAGTACCATGAAAGATAAGATTGCAGCTTTACTCATTCAATTACCTCCCTGGGACATTTCAAAGATGGCTAATCTTGAGAGATTTCTGTCAGAGCTTGATTCATCCTTTCGCTATGCCATTGAGTTTAGAGATGAGAGTTGGCTGAATAAGAAGACCTCGATGATGCTTGAAGATTATGGCATAGCATATGTGATAGTTGATGAACCAAAGTTACCTATTGATTTGCGCATCACTACAGATTTCGCCTATATCCGATGGCATGGTCATGGAGTAAATCCGTGGTATAACTACCTATATTCTGAAGAAGAGCTCGAAGCATGGAAGCCTCGTTTAGAAGATATCATGAATCGAACTGAGTCAGTTCTTGGATATTGGAACAATCATTTCAGCGGAAATGCACCGTTCAATGCCCTCCAGATGCTCGAATTAATGGGCAAAATCAATCCAAGACAGCAACAGAAACTGAAGCTGATGGAGAAGTCTATATCAGGCAAACAGACATCACTCGAAGATTTCTGAAGAGTCAATTGCGAATGTCAATCTTTATATTCCGGTTTGGTAGTACATAGCGGTTATAACACCGTTATATATGGGGGAAACAGATTGAAAGATAGGCGAAGAGTTTGGTTCGTTGTCGCTATTGGAGCAATACTAATAGTATCAGTTATTCTTGTCCCGAGTTTCTTAGCGCCGGGGAGTCAATTTGGCAGTGTTGATTATGTCAAGATATCTGTGCTTGTGGATAATAATCCCAATGGAACACTTGATGCTCCTTGGGGCCTTAGTATGCTAATTGAAACAACTGATTTAGCAATCTTATTCGATTCTGGACCCCTGTGGTATGCTTTGAAGAATAACTCTGAATCATTAGATATAGACCTCGAATCGACTTGTGACATAGCCGTTGTTTCTCATGAACATCCGGATCATGTCGATGGCCTCACCTACATTTCAAGCATCCATGATAATCTCACACTGTACACACCCTACTACGCAGGCCAGACAAGATACTGGATGCACGATTTCTTCGCGATTGAAGTCGAAGACATAGCCAAAGTATCATCTGGGATAGTCATTATTGGCATGGGCTCTGAACAGGCATTGGTCATCAACGTGGAGAATCTGGGATTGATAGTCCTGGTTGGTTGCAGTCATCCAGGAGTTGAAAACATAGTTGCTAGAGCGATTGAGGCTATGAATGTACGAGATGTCTATATGGTCATGGGCGGATTTCATCTACTTCAGGCTAGCCAAGAACAGGTAGGCGATACTGTTGACGCACTTATTCAAATGGGTGCCCAAAACATTTACCCGATACACTGTAGTGGTGATGAAGTGAGTGCATATCTTGATTCGAGCTATCCTGAAAATCATGGTGAGGCAAGCGTTGGATTTCAGATCGTTCTGAATGAATCAGGGGACAACTAGTAGGAGTAAAATAGAAACATCCTCAACGGACCCAGTTAAAATTTGATGTGTGACGCCTATGTTTATTGGACATTATGGTGTGGCTTTCGTTCTAAAGAAATATGTTCCAAGACTGTCACTTGGCGTCCTCTTCCTTACAGTCCAACTAGTGGATATTGTCTTCTTCATCTTTCTTCCACTAGGAATTGAGAATGCCCGGATTATTCCCGATTTTACTGCAGCTAATGCCTTTGACCTCTATGATTTTCCTATTACTCACAGTCTTGTTGGTTCCTTTGCGTGGGCGGTTGCAGTATATCTCTTATTTCGTTTTGTGACTCTGAAGAATTCAACTGGAACTGAATTTGAAATGAACAGAATAGCCCTCGCCATGGGTATTGGTGTTCTGTCTCACTATGCCTTGGATTTCCTAGTCCATACACCAGATTTGCTATTAATACCCGGTTTTGATATGAAGATAGGACTGGGACTATGGAATAGCATCCCGGCGACAATATTGCTGGAACTAGCAATTCTGTTGATAGGTGGATGGATATACTTCCAGTCATCATCAGGAACACGCGTAGGCAGAAGATATGGCTGGTCTGTACTCCTGATTGTACTCATTATTTTCACAATTCTTACTCCCTTCCAGTCCTTTCCAGACATGCTGACAGTCGCAGTAGTATCCGAATTCCTGTATATCGCATTTGCATTGGCAGCCTTCTGGTTGGATAGTCAAGGAAGCGATGCTATTTAGTACAAGGAGTTCGTATCTGTGCAGTTTCCCAGACCAATGGGATACCACCACCTGGAAAACCTAATACGTGCAATTCCGTTCTTCACATTATACTTTGACGTTCATCTAATTAAATGCTGCAAATGCCAGTTATCTTCATGGTAATCTTTGAGTTAGCCAAAAGCATATGTGTACAGAGAGGGAAGGTCACAAGGAAATCAATTGAACTCGATGGAAAGAGTACCCAAGTGGGCCTATCTTATGAGTGGTTCACTGATTGTGATGAGCAGTCTTCTTGCTGTTTGCATTGTGTTCGTTGCGTTCGTACTTCTGGGCATACTCCCTCGAGAAATGGACATCCAAATGCCCCTGCTATTCATCGCACTCCCTCTGAGTATTATTATCCCACTAGTAACATTGGTGATGGCAATACTACTAACGAAGAAGGGGGAGTAGCCAGGTCCTTCTGGTCAACGACTGTCCACTTCTGACCGCACAGTTCATTATTCTATCAACTCCTAATGCACTGGAAGAGAGATTCCGTGGTGTAAGTGATGACTCAATGATGTTACTCCAGATTCCTCTAGCAGATCTTGACAGCTCATTGCCTCCTGACCTAATTCTGATGCTATCTATTCTCTTCGGTCTCTTCTATTTCTTGGTCTGGAGAATAGTTGTGATACTTAGGGGAGGAATAGATAGAACTGAAACAGCAGGTCAGCGTAGACTGAGATTTGTGTTAAGTTCTGCATTAATCGCTATCTGGATTATTGCCGTAGGCTATCTCATATTCATTATAGGAGTGCTTCCTTCCTATGTTACATTGGTAGTTGTTGTTTTACTTGGACTCGCACTCTCTGACTTGTTCAGACAGCACAATAATCTGTGATATTCTGATTAATGATAGGGGATCGCCACCTCGAACGCCTATTATGCGGCACTATACTCCCCACCTTAGGTTAGACGGCAATCTATTCAAAACTGTCAATCAATTCCCTCTTGTCCAAGACTTGATAAGAGTTTGAACCAGAAGCAAACGTGGATGGCTATAATGGCTAATTTCTCATTCTCTATCATTCTGATTCCTCTCCTGCAGAGTATACAAGGATCTATTTCATTCCTCTTGCTAATCAACCTACTACTTCATGCTATTCTTATCATTTCTTTCCTCGGTGTTACTTGGAATCGAAATAACTCGCCATCAGGTGCTCTCAAAGCAGGAAAGGTTGTGCTTGGTCTTTACATTGTATTTCTGGTCATCGATGCTCTAATCTACATTGTTAATGGAGGCATGCCTTACATCTCGGGAGGTTATTTAATGCTGGCGTCATTTTTTAATCCGGTCTTGTTCTTTATATTCCTCAGTCCTCCCATCCCATTAATGTATCTTGATATCCAATCGTCAGAATCCTCTCAACTCTACACTTCGTTATCTAAATCGGGTTTGGCTTTGTTGATATGGCTGATAGTGATAGCCGTAGCATTAGGATTTTCCTATATGTTCGTTGTTATTTATTGAGTCCTCTTATCGTTTCCTTTTCTGTGTTACCCGATTACTTATGGATGCGGCATACTCACATCCTGATTATGTGAGTACTACAGTGCCTGATTTGCCTATTAGCGTACACGAATATGCAGACTCTTGCCATCTCGAAAGCCTAATACGCGGCCTTTTGCCCTCTAATATATACTTAAACGCATGTCTGAATAAACCTCACATCTTTCTTGTTACAAAACAGTAATACGTTGTAATTACAATCCCGAATCTTAGGATTGTGATCGGCTTGATAGACGAATATGAGGAAAAGCCCTTTAATCGAGAGATAGTTGTGGAGTTAATGGAACAAGGGCTTCGTTCCCATTACATTTCAGGTCTAATTGAGGTGGATGTTACAAAAGGCCGCCAGATAATTAGAGAGTATGAGGAAAGTTCAGGGAAAGAGCTCTCCTTTACAGCTTGGATAACAAAGTGCATCGCGCAGGCTGTCAGCGAGCACAGAAATGTTCACGCAATTAGGAAAGGAAAGCGATTGATTGTTTTCAAAGATGTAGATGTTTCTGTCATGGTTGAGAGACAAATAGGTGGAGTCACGGGAGCTCAGACATATATTGTAAGAAAGGCTAATGAAAAAACTGTGCATGAGATTCAGGATGAAATATGGGCAGTTCGGTCTCGAAAGGATGGTGACATCTCTGATACTGTTAATCAGAAGATGATGCGAAGACTCTTTTCACTACCCAAGTTTCTGCGTGACTTTCTATTTTGGCGAAAGTTTAGAACTGACCCCTTTTTTGTCAAGAAACACCTTGGAACTGTCACGGTAACAGCAGTAGGAATGTATGGCAAAGGGAAAAGTGGCTGGGCTGTTCCCATTAGTATCTCTCCTGTGCTTTTTGCACTTGGAGGTATTACAAAAAAGCCAGCAGTCGTTGATGAAAACATAGAGATACGAGAAAGCCTTTGTGTCACTACATTCTTGAACCATGATGTAGTTGATGGTGGTCCTGCGGCTCGTTTTGTTGCTCGTTTCGCTGAACTAGTTGAGTCTGTTTTTGGAATTGATATCGAGTGAAGAATATCTTTTTGCCATCTCGAAAGCCTAATAAGCGGACCTCAGGGTGGCGTGTCGAAATTGGTGATTCTCTATGAGCTTCGAAATAGCGGCAGAGCCCCGCGTGAAGTCACCTGGAAAGGGCCAACCCCGCCGGGGTCGAGGATTTAGTATTAATGAGACAGAACAGGCTGGACTTGCGATTGAAGAAGCGCGGCGCATGGGGCTCATTATAGATGTCAGACGAAAGACCACCCATGAAGAGAATGTGGAGATACTTAAACAGTACATTAAAGACTTGGATGATCTTGTTGCCGAGTTGACTAAGACGGAAATCGCTGAGCCAAAGCCTGCAAAGAAGGATGACAAGGTTGTTGCAGAGCTTGCATCTCTCAGACCTGTCAAGAAGGATGAGGCTGAACAGTTGGTAGCAGCTGGCATTAAGTCGATCTCCGATTTAGCTTATTGCGATATTGACAAGGTGGCCAAGAAGACTGGTATCAAAGAAGATCGAATTACAGCTATGGTAAAGGCCGCGTTGAAGAAGGTCTGATTTCGGTTCAGTTCTCTAATGGAGGCGGTAGTGCTGGAGTACGACCGGCTCATCGAAGCTCTTGAGAATCCAGTCGATGTAGGGCGCCCAGTAATTCTACCGGATTTCTATGTTGACCACTTTGTCATAGCTGGAGGCTTTGAGGAATTCATCGATGGTCTAACAAGACTAGCCAAGCAAGGTGGAGGAAACCTCCTAGGTAATAGACAGTTTCTTCGTCGAGGAGGGAACTCTGTGAACACGGCCTCAGCTCTTCTCACGCTAGGCCTTGATCCTGTCCTCATTGTAACTACAGACGAGTATGGTTCACAAATACTTCCGACGCTTGTAAGCCCTGATCTTGATCTAAGTCATATTCATACAGATGGTAGATTATCTTCAACTGTGTCAATCGAGCTTGAATTCAAGGGAAGACGTGTGAATCTTATGGTGAGTGACAGTGGTTCTGCTGCGGAGTTCTCTTTCTCAGACCTCACAGAAGCAGACCTATCAGCAATAGGTGAGAGCAGTCTTGTAGCCTTACTTAACTTGAATCATAATCCTGATGCACCTCAACTTGCAGAAGATCTGTTTACTATGGTGGGAGAATCGTCAAAGGCCCTGAGATTCATGGATGTTGGCGATCCTTCCGGTCATCTAGAGATAATAGAACCACTTGCTAGGAAGGTATTGGCAGAAGGGCTTGTCGACATAGTGAGTTTGAATGAGAATGAGGCTCGATGTTTTGCGTGGGCTGTTAGTGGAAAGGATAGTCGTTGGGACCAGCTCTCATCAAAACCTGAGGACTGGCTATCTGCTGCCCAACTTGTATCGACTGAAACTGGAACGAGAATTGACCTACATACACCACATTTCTCTGCATCTATTTATGATGACAATCTTGCCATGGTTCCAACATTTGATGTAGTAAGCAGGGTCATCTGCGGCGCTGGAGATTCATGGAATGCAGGGGATATCTACGGCACACTTCAAAGATTATCGGACTCCGATCGACTGACTCTTGCGAATGCTATTGCATCGCAATATGTTTCCTCTGTGGATGCCTCTCACCCCTCCCTGGAGGAGATAATCATATTCCTTCGTTCTAATCCCCCGTACGAGTCCCTCGGCGAAAGACTTGTTAGCCGTTCTTGATACATTCGGACAACTACAAATGAAAAATAGGTGTGCGTTTTCTTGGAATTAGAGCGTGTTTTAACTAAACTCAAATTTGATGAGGCAGTTAGCGGATATGCTCTAATAACAAACGATGGGCAACCATTTCTATCATTCTCTCTTCCTGAGGAGGTTCTGCCACAGGTGCAGGGTGCTCTACGCATTCATTCGGATTCTCTAAGGATGATGAATGTCATGACGGGCGAAGGCACTGTTGTCCTCTCTAGGATAGATGCAAACTGGGTGCTTGCAGTGCTCTTTTTGCCTGACTTGCAGCTCGGAGTGGCGCTTCAAAAGGCAGCGGACGTTATCAAACTAATGAGTGAAGTCAATCTACCTCCACCTCCTTCACTTGTTTCAGTAATAGAGCCATTGCAGCATCCACAAGCTGAGACTACTTCTGAAGCTTCAACTCCAACAGAGCTGCCTGAGCCTCATGTGACTGAACCAGAACCGGTGTTTGAAGCGGTTTCCGAACCAATTGTTGAAGTCGAGATTGAGATTCAACATGGTTGTGTTGTGTTTCGAGGAGAAAATTACAATGAATCGATGACGCTCGAATCCGGTCTCAACAAGGATATCAAGATTCGATTTGCCAACATTGGTATAGATGTCCTGCTCATGGTTGATGAGAAACGTACAATTTTCAAGATAGCTGAGAGTCTTGCACGAGGAGTCGAAGAAACGCTGGCAGTAATTCGCTGGTGTGTTCCAAGGAATATAGTCCGCGTGGAATGTCCTGAAGAACAGGAAACTGGTGCAGTCGAGATTATTGAGTTGCCACTCTTTGAAGGTAACTTGAAGAAAGCGAAGAAAGAGCATCGAGACCTGCTGTCCATGTGTGATGGCAATCGACCTCTACAGGAAATTGCTAGCGAACTGAACATCCCATACTTCCAAGCACTGCAGAGCATAATTCCTTACCGAGGCAAGACGCTCAGGTTTGTTAGAAAAAGCAAGAAGATGGATAGCTAAGCCAGAGGTGTAAAGATAATGGGAATCAAAGGGAAGATCGCATGGTCATTCATGACCGACAAAGTGTCAAAGGTTCTATTTCAGGCGAGTTACAGAGAAATGATGAACCTACTCATGGCTGGAAGCGGGAGTGTCGAAGAAATCAATCGCAAGATGAAACAGATTGGTTTCAAGGTCGGTGAAACCCTGCTAATGGATTATGCTGACAGAATCCGCGAGCACGCTGGTGAATTTGCTGGGTTCGCCAGTACATTGGCTTTGGCATATAAGGTCAATTCCGGTCAAGAGTTCACAAAGATATGGGTGAGCGATGACGAGCAGACAATAAAGTTCACAGATGCAGACTGTCCGATATGTGCTGGTGTAGAAATCACAGATATGCCGGGGCTTCAATACTGCAATATTGTCAGTGGAGTTTTTGACGCAGTAATGGAACTTAGAGGCTTTAAGGCTGATAGTTTTCAGGAATCATGCAAGGCTCTTGGTGATGATGTCTGTACGTGGACTCTAAGGAAGTATCTCTGAACCACGTTTCAATATGGAATATATGCGATTCGAAAACAGGCAATTACATCGGCCATCGCGCATATGTATATAAAAGCACGAATCGAGAAGAGGATAGAAGACAAATCGGAGGACCGCGTTTGGGTCAACTTCTTGGCACGTTTACAGGTCTGATTACTGCCTTTGCCATCGCCTTTGTCATACTGACCTTTGGCGGTGTTATGCCTGAGGACCTCATTTCATCAACAATTGTAGCTGATTTCTTGTCTCACACAGATTTGGAGATGCGACTCGCTGTTGTAGGAACAGTTCTCTATCCTCCAACTGCCGGATTCACGGGTCTCGGCGCCATCCTGCTGACCGGCGCTCAAGGTGGAACGGTCCTAATGGCGCTCGCTTGGGGTACCGGGGGTCTTGTAGCAGGTCTCTTTGCTCGTGATATTCTCTCAGGAATTCTTGCAGCCTTGTTCGCTGTTGTTGCTGGAGCGTTCCTGACATGGATGCTTGTCTTTGTGATTCGGACTACTGATTTTGCGGCTATATTTGGGGGCCCCTCGATGCTTATCCTTGAGGCTGTACTTTATGGGTCCCTCTATCCTGCAATTGCTGCTGTGGTGGGCGGAATCCTTGGTGGTGGCATCACTAGGCAACGATAGATAGGGAGATTTCCACACCTATATTCTATCCAGAAAGTGCTCTACCACACTCAGAACAAACCAAGGGTCTTGATTTAAACACCGCACCGCACTCACACATAGTTTCGATCTTAACTGGTATTGGCAGCTCTCTCTCGCGATGAGCCATTTTCATTATTCTTGCTATGGGATAAGCAGACAAAAGGGTGATATTGGAAGCAATTATTGTAGATGTGAATAGCAGAAGTAGGTCCCAATTCCGAATTGGATCACTCCAAAATCCGGGATTCAGAAGAAGAATTGAGGCCAGTGACCATATACTGATCCACACGCCAGTCCAGACAGCTGTTCTCACTGCATTCCATCCTGGCTTTGAGAACAGTGCTATGACAAAGCCCATAGCTAACCAGACTAGAAGATACAATACAAGTAGGAGAGGCTCAATAAGCACGGCATAGGTCTGACTTAAGCTATAACTGCCTGCGAGAAATCTCCACAAGACAATCGCCTCTTGCGGATAAGCTGGCTGGCTTATATTCAATATGAAGACTAATAGCCATGAACCTGTGAGAGTTGCCAACAATCCGCCCAGCATATTTCTCATAATGCGGCCTCTTCAAATCCTCGAGTCGTGCTCCGGCGTACAAATAAGCTTCTTAACGGTTTCCTAGAGGCGATTATGGCGTCTTCATTATCAGGTCCAGTGAAAAGTCTTTGATGCATGATTATTCGATCCATCTATTGCATTAACAATCACCGTCCAGTTGTCACTAAATTCATTGAACACAACTCTCCCATATGTTCCATTGTTCCAGAACAGGGGAGATCTGACATTATAGAACACATGATCTCCGGCTGGAGAGATTGCTGTCATGTTAACATCCGTGACTATACCATCGAGATCTGTGATGGTGGTAGTAAACATGGTCCCTTCAGGGGTGACGGTCACATGAAGTGAAGTTATCTGTGGAGCAGACTCGTCAGTGACATTTCCGCTGTTGATAATATTGATTGATTGTCCTTCAGGTATGGCATTGAACAATACATAGTTCCTCTCACCATTGGTCATTCTTGATGGTAATAACTTGCCATCAGAGACCACGTCAATACTTGTCCATTCAGACGGCACATTGACCTTGAATGTGAGTGGTACATTGAATGTTTTTGGATCTCTGGTGCCCAAATAGGGCTCAAACAAGATCTGATCATGGTCAATCATGTAGTTTCTAATGCTTATATCATCCTTCTCGACTTGATAGGCGATTGCCTCACCCCATGTTGTGTACCATGTATCATCTCTGTTACCAACAGTGTCAAATTTCTCAATGAAGGTCTCAAGAGTCTTGTTATCGCCAAAAACATCACGGGCATGCCCCCATGCTTTGAATGCCCTATATGGTCCAATCTTTCTCATTCCATAGACCTTTTGGGACAGATAACGTGTGTCATACTGGTTAACAATGAATGATGTATCGCACTTTCCACGGGATGTGAT
>JBHLQK010000043.1:0-16349 GCA_048884925.1 Candidatus Thorarchaeota archaeon | reverse complement strand
GCATCTACAAGAATCTTCGTACCTTCGCTAGTTCCTCCTCTACTCAGCACAAATTCCTTCACGCGACTAAGATACTGGTTCCTGATGTCAAAATGACGAATTTCCCCGATATCTCGCCAATCGGCCTTGATAAACTCTTTATCGGAAACGCGTGCCTCTAGAAACTCCTCTTCGGACCGAATGAACTCGCGACCTGATAGGAAGAACTTGAATCCATTGTCTGTGGGAGGGTTATGACTCGCAGTGATTATCACAGATGCAGACACGCCTGTGATTGAGCTATAATAAGCCACAGTAGGCATTGGAGCTATTCCCAAATCAATCACATCCACCCCGGTCGATAATACTCCCGAAATGAATGCGCCCCTCAACATCTCTCTAGATGTCCTTGCATCAATCCCAACACCAACAGCACCCCGGCCCTTTAGGAGTGATCCTAATGCCCTTCCAAGTCCAAGGGCAAGATCCACAGTCACTTTCGAATCTATACTGCCACGAATTCCGCTAGTTCCAAATATCTTCTGACCCAATCAGCACACCTCTCAGTTCTGTGGTAAGGCCAGATCTGTAATATCCTTTGCAGCCTCTCCAATCCTCAGCAAGCAGTCTATTACAAACAATTCTGTATGTAGTTCTCGATTTGACTTTGAAAGAAGATGCTGTCGAATCCTCCCAATCTTATCAATCAGTTCTTTTTCTCCTTTGATAACAGAAGTCACCTTTTTCGAGTCGAATTTGAAGAGATTTTCTACGGACTTGGCTAACATATCTCTGACACTATTGGTCATCGGTTCCATTTTTTTCACTAAGCCTCTCTCCACTGCAGTTTCGGTTGCTCTGGCGATGTCAACCGAAAGATCTGCAATGCGTTCTATATACTGAGCAGCTACTCTCAAATCAAGTGCCTCAACTGGAGCGATGCTCATCATCTCTGATATTCGAGGATATTGGACAGCGGACCTGAGTTCCCGCACAATCAGGAAGAAGAGACGGTCTACTTCTTCGTCTCTCTGAATGATGTCTTCAGCAGATTCGCGCTCACCATCGAAATATGCATTCACCGCATCATCCAGCATTCTCGATGCAATCAGGCTCATTCTTCTCATCGCTTTTCGCACAGGTAGAGTTGATGGATCAACCAGACATCTTACAACAATTTCATGCCTTTCATCTTCCTCTATTTCATCAGTAATCTCCAAAGCCACGAACCTGCTAATCATCTTCTTCAATTCTAGTCTCTGAGGGCTGGTTATTGGACTGCTACTTACCACACGAATCTCGTCAAATCCCAACAGGTACTTGCTAGTTATTTCCCATCGCAGGTTGGACCCGATATGGATGACAGTTGTTCTTCTATCTCCAGGCTTTTGAGGGCGTGGATCTATTATGAGGCACCCATCCTCTCGCTCAGCGACAACGACGCTGTCACCTTTAGTGAGGTCCCATCTCTTCCTTACCCAATCTTTCGGGAGGATTATCGAGAATGAACTACCTTTCTCTCCGCCTGTTTGCTGGAGTTTTCTGTAATTGACCATTTGCTTCACCTGACCCAGTTGGCGCCAAACCACCGTTGAAATGCAGGCTTATTACATTTCCCGCTTGTTTCATTCTCAATGGCCTACACCAGTATGTAACTAATACTAATTCAGTGCATAGCCACTGTAGGGCAGACGTTTAAAATGGAAACGTAAGTACCAACGATGCGGTGTCCCTTGACGCAAGTTGACCGAAGAAATCTGCTAAAGAAGCTAATCAAAGAGGGTTTCCAGATATCTCCTGACGCATTAGAATACGTCCTGAGCCTGGAATCGCCAAGTCATGTAGTAGATTCCATAATCGTTGCAGCTAGAAGACAAACATCACGTCCATCGGTCTTATCACGTGATTTCATAGAAATTCTATTGGATAACGGGGTCAAAGAATCAGAAACTTCGCTTGAGTCAATTGACCATCAAATGCACATTGAACCAACTACGCAAGCTGATTCGGGGCCAATCGATGAAGCGACCTGGTCAATTAAGGTCCTTAAGAGTCCTGATATAGACTCAGTTGGTTCAGAGGGAACTATAGATGATTTCAAGGCTCTGTTTTCTGACCGATATTCTCGAATCAAGGAAATATATGCAGGTCGAATAGACACTCAAGGTGCTATTTCTCCTGCAGAAGCACGAATGCGAGGAACTGACTCAAGACGTTACAGGCTCCTGCAAAGTGAGGGGCATAGAAGTAGACGACCACCAAGCCTGATAGTGATTGGAATTGTGAGGAACAAGAAGACTTCTCAATCTGACAACATAATCCTCGATATCGAGGACTCAGAGGGGTCGATAATCTGCGTAGTTCCAACAAGCTTGAAAGGTCCTAATGGTCAGCACTTGGCTGAGAAAGCGAATTCTGTTCTTTTGGACGAAATTGTATGCGTTTCGGGATATGTTGACCAAGATGGAAGAATGATTACAGATGATGTAATCTTTCCCGACATTCCTATGGTCAGAGAGAGTGGAAGGGCACTGCGTAATGTCTACGCAGCATTCATCTCGGATTTACATTGTGGCAGTAACGAGTTTCTAGAGGACGAATTTGACCATTTCATTAAATGGCTAGGTGGAACAGATGTAGACGATTCTGAAAAACTCATGGTAAATAGAACCGAGTATCTGCTCATTGCTGGTGATCTGGTGGATGGTATTGGAGTATATCCTGAGCAGCGAAATGACTTGGCTATATCAAGCATATACGACCAATATGCTCTACTGGCCAGTAAACTTCGTGACCTTCCTGACAGAATCAAGATTTTGTGTATACCTGGGAATCATGATGCATGCAGACAGGCACTTCCAAGACCCCCAATTCCCAAGGAGTTTGCAGGACCACTGTATGACTTAGGTGATCAAATCGTTATGCTTGGGGATCCATGTCAAGTAGTTGTAGAAGGAGTAAATTTCATCCTGACTCATGGTGACTCGCTAGACGACTTGGTAACGAACATTCCAGGTGCATCATATAAGAAACCAGCAATTCCAATGAAGTCACTCCTTGAGAAGCGCCATCTAGCTCCTCTGTTTGGCGGGAAAACAGAGCTAGCTCCCCTTCATCGAGATTGGATGGTCATAGATACACCTCCAGATGTAATTCACTTTGGGCATGCACACCACAATGCAGTGAGTACCCATCGCAGAGTCCAGATAATCAACTCCGGCACTTTCCAAGCTCAGACCGATTTCATGCGCAAACAAGGAATTGTGCCTACTCCTGGAATCGTGACCTTTCTCAACTTGAGTACAGGTACACCAGAGGTCAAGTTCTTTTACGACATGATTGGATACTGAACGCACACGAGTTCACAGGACTTCTTCAGCTATCTTGCCAAGTCGAACATCCTCGTCGAGAATTATCCCAATCTGTTTCCTGCTTACAGCAAGTCGTATCTTCTTCGTACGACCATAACGTCCCTTTGAGATGACTGTCGTGTTGATGAGCCCTAGCATATCAAGTTCTGAGATCAAGTCTGAAACACGTCTCTGTGTGAGTGTGTCTAAGGACAATGACTGTGCAATCTCTGAATAGACATTGTAGCATTCACCGGTGAAGATGTCCTTTTGTCCCTTGTTGGCCAAGGCATAGACTGAGAAGAGCACTGCTTTTGACTGCATAGGGAGAGTCTTGACAGTTTCTGTTATAGTGTCCCGTTCTATTATTTTCTGAGCCTCACGAACATGTCCTTGGATTACTTTTTCATCACCACTACGTTCAGCAAGCTCGCCTGCCGTTCTTAAGAGGTCAAGCGCTCTCCTTGCATCACCGTGTTCCTGAGCAGCAAGAGCTCCCACAAGGTTGATCACTCCCTCTTCACCAATGGCATCCCTGTTGAACGCGATTGCCACTCTCTGTTGAAGAATGCCCTTTAGCTCTACTGCATTATATGGTGCGAATATGACCTCTTCTTCCCCCAATGTTGAGAGGACTCTAGGGTCCAACATCTCTTTGAACTTCAGGTCATTACTTATTCCGATGATCGAGATTCGACTTTGATCTAGTTCTCCATTCATTCTAGTTAATCCGTAGAGAATATCATTACCTTGACCCACGTCTCTCTTCACAAGTGAATCTACCTCGTCAAGCACGACCACCATTATGTTGGAATCTGAGTCAAGCTTCTTCTTGAAAATGGACCTAATCTCATCAGTCGGCAAACCTGTAAAGGGCACCTCAGAACCATCCGGCATCCGTGCATCAATGTCTTCACACAGCTGGCGAAGCACTCGATAGTTAGTCCCAACAATTCGGCAATTGATATGTGCAGTTAGTGGAGGGCTGACTCCGCTTTCCTTTGCTTTCTTTACAAGCAAGTCCAAAACATAACGCGCAACAACAGTCTTCCCTGTACCAGTCTTGCCATAGCAGAGGATGTTTGATGGCGGAGCTCCACGAAGTGTTGGTCCTAGAATCGCCCCTATCCGGTTCATTTGTTCATCTCGATAGGGTAGGTCATCAGGCACATATGTCGGTCTCAATGCATTTCTGTCTCTGAAAATGGCCTGGCCTTGGAGGAACTTGTCAAAAAGCTTGTCTAGAGGTTTCTCCACGTTCTCTCACTCCATTAGAAGATGAGGCAAGTTCCACTGGATTTCCACTGGAGCCTGTGGAACTTATGGAGTTCTCGTCCAGTTAAAGGTACGTATTACCCGGTCGAAGTCCTGTGAAGTCCGTAGGATTCATGAGGGACTGTCTTCTGAGAAGCTCATGTTTCCGGGTGATTGAATATTGCGTCTTAGAGACCTTGAAATCATGCTACAGTCAATCGAAAGAATGGAGGAGTATGAGGTTTCTTTAGAGCAATATCCTACTCCGGCCAACATCGCAGCAACAGTTCTTTTTGCAGCACACATAGAGCATGATGATATCAGACACAAGACAATATGCGATCTTGGGTGCGGTGATGGCATATTTGCCGTTGGAGCCGCGCTCCTAGGAGCGTCGTGCGTTATCGGCCTTGATGTGCAATCCAAAGCCTTAAAGGTCTCTCGAAGAAACTCAGCCTCACTCGGGACTGATGACACAACAGATTGGGTTCTCGGGGATGTCACCTCATTTGAGGTGCTAGGAACCATTGATACTGTAGTGACCAATCCCCCTTTCGGAGTCAAGAAGAGAGGTGCAGACCTGAGGTTCCTGAGGAAGGCAATATCAATCGCGAAAGTCACATACAGCATGCACTTGGCAGGTGAAAAGAATAGAGCCTTCTTGGAATCCACGATTGAAGACCTTGGAGGAAGAATAACACAGGTCGAAACTTTCGAGTTTCCAATACCTCGAATCTACGAATTTCACAGGAAACAGAAGCATTTGGTTGGAGTGGATCTTTATCGCATATGCAGACAAGAGGAATGAAGTACAATGGCTGACGTAAAGAGTGGGGACATTGTAGTCCCTGGAGACCAGCTATGTGTGATTGAAGAGCTGATGCCTGGTTTCGGTACATATGAACAGGATGGAATTGTCTATGCGGCAATCTCTGGTGGGGTTGCAATCGACCTCAAGGACCGCAGTATCAGAGTTCTAAATGGGGATGGAAGCATGAGGCTTGCACTCCCGGTGAGAGGTGACATAGTGATTGGAGAGGTCAACAATGCATGGGAACAGCGTGCTGAGGTCATTATAGTCAAGCGAAATGAAGAAGATGTTCTAAGCACCTATATTGGTGAGATTCACATAAGCAATGTAACCCGACGCTTTGTAAAGTCCATGAGCGATGTGCTGCGTCAGGGGGACATCGTTAGAGCGACAGTTCTTAATACGCATGAGATCCCCGTCCAACTAAGTCTCGTGGGGCCTGAATTGGGTGTTTTGGGTTCCAAGTGTGTGAAATGTGGTTACGACCTCACCCTGACGACATACAACAATCTCATCTGTCTTCGATGCGAAAATCGTGAAACACGTGAAGTAGCAAAAGACTATGGAAGAATGTTTGGTATTGAAACGAGACAAGACCTTGCGCCCCGCAGGAGATCTTATGACGATAGACGACATGACCACAGACGCGATTCTCGTGACAGGGAAGGAGGTCGATTCTCTAGGCGTTTCGATGATAGAAGAGACAGCAGAGGTCGAGGCAGTCGGGATAAAGACCGGAGGCGACATTAGATGAAGCCAAGAATTATCGAACAAGATCGATATGAGCTGAAGATTGAGTTCCAAGAAGAAGACCATGGGTTCTGTAATCTATTACGCAAAACCCTTCTCGAAGAACCAGCAGTAGAATTTGCTGGATACAATATAGACCACCCACTTCTTGCAAGTCCAGTGGTCACCTTGAGGACGAAGAAATCCTCAAGACGACAAGCGAATGTGGTCATTAGAGAAGCTCTCGAGAAGATGCTCGCACGCACCGAAGAGTTCCGGAAGAACGTCAATCAGGCCGTATCCGATCATAGCGTTGACTAGGATTGGGGACGTGAAGCCCTTCCGTTGGTGAAGCAATGATGTGGGGTTTCTTCAAAAAGTATCCAAGCACAAAAGACATTGTGAGAAACAAAGGTCTTGCGAAGCTGGGTGATAGTCTTGTAAATTTCTGCTATTCTCTGGCCAAGTCTGAAGTTCTGACGAAACCTACGGGAGAGAAAGTGCGAGATTCAGTCCTTGCTCGTGCTATTCGTGACACACCAATCTATACTTCTATTGGGCGAAGGACGGATTCAGGTGTAGCTGCCGATGCGTATGAGGCAATAATGGCTTATCTCTGGCTTAATGGCAATGTGACTATCGAGTCTATTGTTTCAAGCCTCGTTCAGGAGCTTGACATTGATTCAAACTCAAGCAGGAAGCAGGAAGGAGAGATAGCTTCTCGTGCTTTTCGGAAACTACTACTTGGTGCACTAGGCTTTCTTCCTGACCAGCCAGAATGATTCATTCGCATATATTGTCCTTCAGCAAGGCTTAATTTGAAAGTGAGAAGTCCCATCGAGAACTCGGAGTGCCGAAATATGGAATTTTGTGACAAATGTGGCGCAATGATGGTCCCCGCAACAGAAGAGAACGGGTCAAGACATTTGAAATGTCGAAGCTGCGGGCATTCCAAACCTATCAAAGGCAAGCTTACGGTTTCTCATCGCCTTGAGAAGACACCGCGCGACAAGATTGTGGTGGTCGAGGATGATTCAATTCCAATGCCCATCACCAAGGCGATATGTCCAAAGTGTGGCCATACTGACGCTTACTATTGGACCGTTCAGACAAGACGTGGTGATGAAGGAGCCACTGAGTTCTATAGATGCACTGAATGCAAACACACTTGGCGAAACTATGGTGGGTGAGTGGAGGACTTAATATCCGGTTCTGTCTGAACTAGGTCTGTCGTGATAACCTTGACTGAGGAAAAGAAATTTCCCCGCCGAAAGCCTGCTAGAATGGCTACAATTCGTTCGTTATCAGCCGATACTGAAGGTCTAGTTCGTATAATGGCTATTGTAATCGAGTCTAGTCCAGGTGTTTCCTTGGTGCAAGATATCTACGATAATGTAGAGGACGCTGCGAAAATCATTGTCACTGTAGAAGGGACTCTCACTGTTGCTGAGAAGTACCTATTGATAGGCGAAGTCACAGAAAGAACTGGTCCTGAAGGAAAGGAACTCAGACTAGCAGCTTCTTTGGCATACAACATCAATAAACTTGACACAAAGCTGTACAAACAGACAATTGAGATGGAAGACGACGTCATGCGAACCCTGTCTAGGTGAACTTCACAGGTAGACGAGTAGATTTTAATGGGTAACACGAATGACAATATGTCCCAGAGAAACTGGAGGCGCGTCGTGATGTTTCATGCAACTCTTGATAGTACCAGTACTTGGAAGCAAATTGTAGATGCCCTGGCAACACTCTTGACAGAGGTGCACTTCATCGTATCCGATAGTGGCATAGTCTTGCGACAGCTTGACTCGTCCAAGGCTGCAATGGTTGATTTAGTTCTGCCTGCAAAGATTTTCCAGGAGTATAACTGCGATGGCAATTACGATATATGCCTCGGAGTTGACGAGCTCAATAAGGTCAGCAAGCGAATGGCTGGTGATGATCGCCTCGAGTTCAGGTTGGACGAGGACGAGAATCGATTTGAGATAAAGATGATTGGCCAGGCACAGAGGCAGTTCAAACTCCAACTCCTGACCGCTCCAGATGAACGTACCAAGAAACCATCCTTGGAGTTTGATGCAAAGGCTGAGATGTTTGCAGACGCGTTCAAGCAGGCAGTGAAAGACATTGGAGTAGTGTCGAGTCATCTACGAATATCGGCCAGTGGCAAGACATTGACCTTCACAGGCGAAGGTGATACTGGAGAGGCGGAGGTTTCGATGAAGGCATCCGGTGATGAATCCGTAGTTTTCCATCTCGAGGTGAGTGCCAAGCCCACAGCGATGTATGCACTGAACTACCTCTCTGAAATCGCAAAAGCAATGTCAACAGATAGTCTCACACTTCAGTTCAGTGAAAATAAACCCATGCTACTCGAGTTCCCAATAGCAGAGATAGGTAGTATCAGTTTCATTCTGGCACCTCGTGTGGAGCGTGATCGGAGATCGACTTGATTGACAATCATGCCCTCAATCATGATGAGATATCAAGGAAGATGGCCTTCGGTTCCAGGTCGCTGGTGACGGGGTTGTAGGAATGTCAAATCGCACTTGGGAAACGAGAAGCAAATTCCTACGTTTGACGTTTCAGAATTATTATCAGTCAAATCATGCCAATGTAGATGAACCAAACAAGATTCACACACGAGAATTCGCATTTGAGGATTGGGAATACACTTGGAGCTGTCCGAGGGGCACGAAGAAGGATGATTCGGGAAATGTAATCGACTATGGATGCGACCGTTCAGGTATCGCGTTCAATAGATATTCCTCGTGTCCATACTGTGGTTCTGCTGACATTATGGTGACTAATTGGACACGTCACATAGGATTTCGTACACATAAAGCGCTGCTCAAAGAGCTAGTCGAAGTAGCTCCCCATAGTGTCTATCACTCTGCAGCTTTCTATAATATACCAGTTGCTCGAGATAAGGGATGGCAGGGCGCTGAGCTTGTCTTTGATGTAGATGCGGATCATCTTGATTCCCCATGCACTAAGGAACATGACTCGTGGAGATGCAATGACTCAAGCTGTCTGGAAACAGGCACGGGCCCTCCTCCCAACAATGGGTGTCCAAAGTGTGGAGGGCTGAGCTTCGTTACTCGTAATTGGTTATGTGATAAGTGTCTAGAGGACGCCAAGAGGGAAACAATAAAGGTCCGTGATGATTTTTTGATCAAAGACTTTGGAATTGACCCTGAATATATTCAGTTGAACTTCAGTGGCCACAGAGGATATCATCTCAGAGTTCGTGACCCTCGAGTTTTCCACCTTGATTCAGATGGTCGAACAGAAATTGCGCATTATATTATTGGAATGGGTTTCAGAATTGCGCCAGCAAAGGAAACTTCTCCGACCGATAGCCATAGAGTAATCATAGTTTCGAAGAATGTGCCCTTGCCTACAAAGAACAATCCTCAGCTTGACGTACCCGGCTGGGGTAATCGTGTAGCAGAGGCCATAATCGATTTCATTCGGAACATTGACACTTATGATGGAGAGGAGCGATGGGTTCGTCTGCTCAGAGCAAACAAGGAAGCTGCAATCAAAGGTCTCATGAGAAACCCTCCTATATTGAGTCCTAAGGTCAAGGGAATAGGGGACAAGTTCTGGCAGGAGATTGCAGTCAAGTCAGTGGAGTCATTTGGTGGAGAAATCGACGTTCCGGTGACCCATGATATAGGAAGGGTAATTCGCCTGATTGGCAGTCTCAATGGAAAGACCGGTTTTTCGGTGAAGATTCTGACTCGTGATGAAATTGATCAATTTGATCCGTTCAGTGACGCACTTGCAGTTACAAAGGGCATGCTGAAAGTACGATTTGATGGTGTACTCCCAGTTCCGAAAATCCGGATTGGCCATGACACTTATGGTCCATTTCATAAGGAAAGTGTGGAGTTACCAATGGAAGTGGCAGTATTCATGTTATGCAAGGGAGTGGCGACGATTGAGTAATACTTTGTATAAGGACGTCAGTGATGCGTGGGCTGCTGAAATAGAGAACAAGGAGCTTCAAAATCTTGAAGATCTACGTTTCAGTAAGATGGCAGACTATCTCTCGAAAATTCGATACGCCTTAACTGAAACCCTTGCTGAGAACCAGCTTCAGGCGGACATGTATACTCAAGAGGCTCTCAACCTAGAGTTCATGCTCAAAGACCTCTTAATGATGCGTAGAGATAAGATAATCAGAGCTGCTTTGGCACAAAGACGCCCTCTTGGTTCAATGATATTATCTGAGGAGGAACTCTACAACCGACTTGTTCGAGGATTTGAGGGCCATTCAGACTTCGTAAGAGAAACTCTCACAGGAATGTCCTCCTCGACCTTGAAGCAATCTACTGAGGCGACGGCCTCTCAGGAAGATGTGATGGAATACGTTATCGTGAGATTTCTACGGGCCATAGATAATCCTATCATCGGGATTGATGAGATTACATATGGCCCATTCAAGAAGGAGGACTTGATAACAATCCCTGCAGCCAATGCAAGAGTCTGGCTTAAGGATGGTACTGTGGTAAGAGTCACAACTACTGGGGGCGGCAGCGACTAGTGGAGAATGGTTCACTATCAAGCCAATTGCGAGGATTATTACTGCAAATCGAATCATCAAGAGATTCCATCGAAAAGGCACATGATAAGTTTCAAATTGCTATCAGCGGAGTGTTCCGTCTTCTTGATGAAGGTAGCCCAATGCTTGAAAAACTACGAGGAAGCCCTGATGACCTAAAGGCCTTCGTGTTGAAACTTGTCACTGAGCTAGGTATGGAAACAATCAGCCATTGGGAGTCGCTTCGAGCCCAAATCGAGCAGATTCTTGTCAACATGTCTGAGTTTCATGACAGAAAATCCTAAGAGAAGCGTACACAACCACGTAGACATGCGTCCCAAATCGCAATGGATACTCTACCTCGTAGCCATCATCTGTTGCTTCTTGGCTATTGTCGGGGGATTGTCCTACCCTCTGATCAATCAAGGTTTCTTGGAAATCATAATGTATGAAGCACTAGTCTTTCTTGTTACATTTGGGATTCTCTTCCTAGTCTATAAGAGAGCCCTGCCTGAAACTTAATCTGCCCAATATCCTTGATTCACCCGAAAACGTGTTCCTTCTGCAAACCTTTAATATAGGTCCCTAATTCCGCTGTCGCATTCAGTCACTATGTCGGTCATATCCTAGAGGTGCACCCTTCATGACAGAAACGGAAGAAAAGACTGGTCCTCCAGTTACCATGATTGACCCTATTGACATGACTAAGCTGGACGCTAATTTTCGTAGAGATATTAGCAGCATGCCCAATGGCGAGGAGCTATCGGCTTGTTTTGCATGTTCTACTTGTACAGCTGCATGTCCCATTGCCAATCAATGGAACTATAAACCGCATCAGCTGATACGCATGATTCTCCTTGGCATGCGTGATGAAGTTCTTTCTAGTAAGGAAATATGGGAATGTCTGACATGCTTTCAGTGCCAAGAGCGTTGTCCCCAGAACGTACGTGTCACTGACATATTCTTCGACTGCAAAAACTTGGCGGCTGAAGAAGGATATGTTCCTGAGAACATTCTTGCCTTGGCAAAGTCATTGGTTGAAACGGGACAGCTCTATGAGATTATCAATGACTGGGAACGTGAGGATCTAGGCCTAGAACCAGAAGTGCCCGGCCTCTCCACAGAGGGCATACAATCCATTCTGAAAGGTACTCGGACACACAAGCTTGTGGAGGGCGATGAGTAAGATGCCAGTCTATAGCTTGTACATGGGCTGTAGCGTTCCAGCCAATTATCCTAATTATGAAGCATCAATGTTCAAGGTAGCTGAAGCTCTGGGCATGGAACTCAATTACCTTGAAGACGTAGCATGCTGTGGCAGTCCTAATTTGCGGTCAATAGACAGCTTTGGCTGGCTGTTGGTGAATGCACGTACAATTGCAATCGCCGAGAAGAGCGGCCACGACATTGTGACCCCGTGTAATGGTTGCTTTGGATCGTTAAAGGACACACTCCATCATCTCAAGCACCACCAAGACGACTTGAAGAAAATCAACGTCGAACTCAAGAAGATGGGACTGGAATTCAAGGGCACAATCAATGTTCGACATATTATCGAGGCCATTTACACAGACATTGGAATCAAAGAAATCAAATCGAAGGTTACAAAGCCTCTAGATGGCGTTGGAATCGCAATTCACTATGGTTGTCATCTCCTACGTCCAGTAGACGTGACAGAATTCAAACCCGAGATTTTACAAGAGATGGTCTATGCCACGGGCGCAACTGTAATCGATTATCCCTTATGGAAGCAATGTTGTGGTGCCACAGTTCTCCCAGTGAATGAGCAGCTGGCCATCAGACTCGCTCGAGACAAAATCAAGTCAATGAAAGAATCCGGTGCAGTGTTTATCACTGTGGTTTGTCCAGCCTGCGGGAACCAACTTGATCTCCAGCAGCTGGGCCTGAAAGACTCATACGGGGAGGTCTATGGCCTTCCAGTTCTTCTTTATCCACAGATTTTGGCATTGGCAATGGGCATGGATGAGGAAGAGATAGGTCTCGGTATGAACCGCGTTCCTGCTGACCCTATCCTTGACCATCTATCCGGGTGAGGTGATTCTAGTAGTGACTGGCCCGGTTCTAGTCATAGGTGCCGGTGTGGCAGGCATGACTGCGGCCGTTGAGTTGGCAGACAACGGTGTCAAGACCATCTTGATTGACAGAAAGACAACTATTGGTGGCAACGCACTTGAATTATACAAAGCATTTCCCACGGATGATTGTTTCTACTGTTTCGAGGGCAATCGATGGCGTCCGGGCATTCGGAAATGTTTCTATCGCAGTGCAATGGTTGACCAGACAAATATAGACCTGAAGACCGATACACGGGTGAAAGGAATCTCGGGGACGCCCGGCAAGTTCTCAGTTGATCTTGAGCTCGGTCCTCAGTACGTGAACCCAATGAAGTGTACTCTATGTGGACTTTGTACTGACGTTTCGGAGGCCTTTCATTTGGTGTCGCCGCAATGTCAGCCACAGGCTGTAAGCTATAATCCTGAGAAGGCGGACGATGGTGCGAAGAAGGCTGAGGAGGAGTGTCCGACAAGAGCAATCAATCTAAGTGCCACTCAGACTGAAGAAACAATCACAGTTTCAGACATCGTTATTGCGACTGGCTACCATGAGATGAAGCCCTCAACCATTGAAGAATATGGTTATGGGAAACTGCCTAATGTTATCACACAGCTTGAGCTTGCACAGATGCTCGATCCAAACGGTAAATCCTCCGGGGCGTTGTTGCGCCCTTCTGATGGAACTCAAGTCAAGAATGTGATGATGATTCAGTGTGTAGGTAGTAGAGATGAGAATTACTACCCATTCTGTTCCAAGATTTGCTGTGTCTTTGCTCTGAAACATGCCAGTATCATATCAAAGGAGCGCAACAACTCGAGAGTGAGTGTTGTATACATGGACATTCGGACTTATGATAGACACGAGAGATATTACCGTGAAACGCGTGATGCTGGAGTGGAGTTCATTCGAGGTAGAGTCAGCCGAGTGGAAGCCCACAAGGATGGCACATTGGATGTATACGTCTATGACTCATTACTGAACAAGTATCTCAAGTTCGTAGTGGACCTCCTAGTGCTCTCATCTGCATTGGAACCCCCAGAGGCCAGTAACGAGATTATCAGCTCGCTGGGGTTAAACTCAGCAAGTGGCTATGTAGGCCCTGCCGACCCAATCTCTGAGAATGAAGTAGTCGCAGGAAACCATGTCTATGCTTGCGGTGGCGCTCTGGGTCCAGCAGAAGTTCCTGAGAGTGTCAATCAAGCAAGGGCTGTAGTGAGTAAGATTCTCCAGGGGAGGAAGTGATGAATAATGAGCAATAAATCGCCCGTCCTTCTCTGCACATGCGGAAAACAGCTAAAGCTAGACTATGACTTCTTGGAAACAGAGATTGGCAAGTTGGACATGGCTGGTTCGGTAAATGTACACGATTTTGGCTGCCAGGATTCAGGACTTGAAACCATAGCAGAACTGATTGGTGAGAGTGAGTCCAGACTTGTTATAGCTGCATGTACAAGTCAGAAGATACAACCTCGTATTGATCAATACCTATCGTCTCTTGGTAAGGACCCTTCAAGAATTACATATGTGAACATCCGCGAGCATTCCGCTTGGGTCCACAAGGACCCCTCTGAGGCATCTAAGAAATCTCTAGACATGATTAGAGGTGCATTAGCACGTGCAGACGGTTCAATATCCATTGAGTCCGAAACGAAAGAGATTCCAAACCATGTGACAGTGATTGGTGGTGGGATTGCCGGAGTTGAAACCGCGCTCAGCCTCTCAAACTTGGGCTATCGTGTGACTCTGATGGAGCGTGAATCAAGCATTGGTGGTCATGTTATCCAGCTACCGATTGTTGCTCCTACTGGCAAGTCTGGGAAGGAAATCTTCAGTAGCCGACTCAAAGCGCTCGAAAATGACAAAAACATAGAGGTCATGACAAATACAACTCTGAAATTTATTGAAGGCGAAATGGGCGATTTCTTGGCTCATTATGTCTTCCCTGATGATGAAGATGAAAAGACCTTACAGACCTCCGCAATTGTACTAGCAACTGGATTTCAAGAGTTCAAACCCACCATGATGGATGAGTATCATTATGGGAAGAACCCCGATGTTGTGACACAACTCGAGCTCTCTCGGATGTTGACTGAAGATTGCATGGTACGTCCATCAGACGGAAAGCCTGTGAATGAGGTCGTAATGGTCCAATGTGTTGGCAGTAGATCTGAGGACTACAAACGGGATTGCAGCAAACTCTGCTGTACATTTGCAATTGATAACTCATTGGAGATTCTTGAAAGAAATCCTGATGCAAATGTACGGATTGTATACATGGACATTCGAGTTCCATTTGAAAACGAGATGATATACAAAGAGTCCAGAGAGCGCGGAGTCGATTACATTCGAGGCAGAATCAGTATGGTCTGGGAGAATGAGGATACTACTCACGTTCGTATCTATGATTCACTTCTGAACCAGTATCTGGAAACCACCCCCGACCTTGTAGTCCTTTCTTCTGCCATTCTACCGTCAGACGGCATCGCTGAGCTGTCTGAAACACTTGGTTATGCGCTTGAAGAAGACGGTCATGTCAAGGATCTTTATGGCAAGTTGAGAAGAACTGAAACACGGAGGCGTGGCGTAGTTGCAGTAGGCGCAATCACACGCCCACAGTTTGTCTTTGAGGCAGTCACAGACGCTCAAGCTGCGGCTCTTGTTTTACACAATGAGCTTCAGGGAGGTAAAATCGAGAAGGTTGCACGAGGTGCCGTTCTCGATGTTGATGACTGTGTGGGTTGTAGTCTCTGCGCACAACAATGCCCCCGCGGTGTCCCTCTGATGATTGAACAGACAGATGTTGAGGAGGAGGATGAAGCGCAGAAAATCCTCTTCAAAGCAGCAATTGACACTCTGAATTGTCATTCATGCGGCGTATGCCAAAGCCTTTGCCCCTCAGGTGCGACACAACTCAACTTCCTATCAAACTCACAGCTCTGGTCAGAAATAGAGGCTGTTCTTGAAGGGGCTGATTATGACTATCCAATAACGGTCTGCTTCTATTGCGAAGAGTGTTCTGTATCTACGATAGATATTGTAGGTACACAAAGGATGGAGTATCCTGCTAGCACACGATTAATCCCTGTTCCATGTGCAGGAAGAGTTTCCATTATTGACATCTTGAAGGCTTTTGAGCGTGGAGCCTGTACAGTGATGATTGCAGCCTGCGAGAAGGACCGATGTCACATTGGTGGGACTGGCAACGAGATTGCCCAAGTCCAAATTGACGTCACCCGTGATATACTGAATGCTATCGGCTGGAAAGGCGAACGAGTTGACATGTATCGAATGTTCAGTGCTGAGCCTGACAGGTTCACAAGTGCAATTCGTGAGATGGTGAAGCGAGCTCAGGAGCTTGGCCCTACACCAGTGCATAAGGGGACAGCTGGTAAATGGATGGAGGTGGCTGAGTGAGCGAATCAAAGAGCATTGAGCATATGGCACCAAAACGCAGACGTATGATGGATATGGTCTTGGCACTAGGTGGTCTGAAAGAAGAGTCTGTCATCCCGCTGAGTAAAGTCAGCGAAGAGATAGCGAATCTTAAGAACGAGCTAGAGCCACTTGCCGCCGAAATCCTTGCATTCCCTGATGC
>JBHLQK010000042.1:0-16417 GCA_048884925.1 Candidatus Thorarchaeota archaeon | reverse complement strand
ATTTATCATCACGAATCCTCACAATCCTTGCGAATCTTAGCGCCATGCCTGAATCATAGGTTGGACTTTCTTGTATCTCAGCTGCCAAGACTTCAACAACAACCTCCGGCTTTACAGTCACAACATGCCCTTTCTTGCCTATAGAAATTGATTTCAATTTAGCAGTCATCTCCCTGAACTCCAGATCTGTCAAGCCTTTGTAGGTCTTCCCGACCATGACATAAGTATTGGTGTTGAGGTCTCGTACCGCTAGGTGGTAATCGGAAAGCCACTTCCTTCGCCTTCCGTGCCCCCACTCTGCTGCGATAATGACTAGGTCCATCGTGTCCAAAGAGTGTTTGATTTTGAACCAGTTTTTGCCACGTGTTCCTGGCACATAAGGGGAGTCCACTCGTTTTGCCATTAGTCCCTCATGTCCAAGCTTCTTGCTTCTCTTGAAGAATTCGGCTGCTTCATTTCCATCAGCGGTGACAATCCTCTCCACGATATGAGATTCTGGCACGATTGACTCCAGAGACTTCCTACGCTCTTTGTAGGGAGCGTCTATGATATGCCTATCCTCAAGGCATAGAACATCAAAAAGATAAAGCTTCAATCGAACTGCATCCCTTGTCTTGTCCACATCGCGAGTTCGTCCGAATCTTTTCATAACAACTTGGAATGGGTACGGCTTTCCTTTCTTGTCAACAGCAACCACCTCGCCATCCAAGATGGCCTGCTTCGATTTCACAATGCTTCTAACGACATCAACGATGTCAGGTAGACTTTCTGTCACATCCTGAAGCCTGCGCGAGTAAATTGCGACATTGTTACCTTCCTTGTGAATTTGTACTCTTGCTCCATCCAGTTTCATTTCAAAGGCATACGATTCTCCGGTTTCAAACAACTCATCAGTCGTATTAGCTGGAGTGGCTAGCATAGGTTTTACTGGCCTAAAGAGCTCAACTCTGAATTCTTTCAATGCTGATGTCCCCCCTTGTGAAGCCTTTGCAGCAACCAAGCCTATGTCTCCACAAATACTCCAAGCCCTTCTCACGAGATTGGCTTTGATGTCGAAAGCTCGGGCGATTCCTTCAGCCAAAAGCCCTTCCGATAAACCCACCCTCATGTCGCTTAGGACGAGTGCCACAATATACTTCGCTTCTAATGGCGATGCCTCTCTCAGAATCTGCGCTAATATTGCCTCTTTCCTCTTCTTTGAGCCTGCTCCCTGAAGGCTAGCCATTTCGTTGAACTTCTTTTCAAGAAACTCGATTGTTAAAGGCATTGAGAATAGACTCGTCTGCCTTGCGAATTTCTCTGAAGTGAGGAGATTTGCTATGGCCTCTCCTGTGTCTCCTTGGTATGATTCCCCAAGGTCTTTCATTGAGAAATCAATAACCTGGTTGAGAGCCGATTTGAGTCCTCCCCATGAAACATTGAGTATCTTACTATCTCCTTCTGAGAAGATGCGGCCACCCAGGAACAACGCCGTAATCCTAACTTCCAAGGTTTTTGCTTTTCTCAAAAGGTCAGCTACATAATCTATCTTGGCGTTGCGGCTCGACACAGCTGCAATCTTTTCCAACGTTTGAGCAATCTCTGCAAACTCAGTCATACTTACTCGAACCGCCATAACGACAGGCACACTTTAACATTAGCCATTATGATTGAATCGTAATTGTCCTGTTCGTTACACCTATATCCTATATCAATCTCTTCTCTATCGGTTGAATAGATATGGGTAGCCCCTGGCGTTCCAAGAAGGCCTTTCTATACTTTGGCGGTGCTTTCGTTATTATTCTTGGAGCTATGATTGTGCTGAGTGCGCCCTACAATTTCGTACTCTATCGCGCTGGAGCAGGCGAAAACATCTATTTTACTCTACATGACAGAGAAGGTTACTACCCACGGCTAGAAATATCCCTCGATCTACGTCCATCAAACACGACTAACGCTGTGCTTGTTGACTTCAGTGTGGCAAACAATGAAACCGCCCAAGTTACCACTGTGAACTTCACTCTTACTTCATTGGATATGGTTCCCGATTCGAATCCGCCAGTACTTGTTGCAAGACAGACAATCGATATCTCTCCTGGGAATTATACTATAGCAATTGATAGAGCCAACGGCGTTGTCTTCATGGATGTAGGGTTGACCCAACATAGTGATTCTCGTTTGTACATCGTGACAGGAGGAATGATGAACATAATTGGTCTATTTATGGGTGGAGCTGGCTATTTCGTCAGCGGTACCTTTTTGCCAACTGGCGATGAGATGATTGTTGATTGGGGATATGAGGACGAGAAATACGAGAACCAGTAGGAGCGTAATACAGCTCCCCGTACATGTGTGAATATTCTCTAGGTTGTACACACGCTCTTGAATGACTTGGTGCTTGAAATCCCGAGGACAATGAAGAGCGAGAGAGTGAAATGGTTACTCAAAGGGAAGGTCGTGCGTGACTTCAGAGGCTTTCCGCTGGGCGTAGTGAAGCAGGTCTGGTACGATGATTCCAATGGACCACAAGTGATTATCGAGAGATCTGAAAATGAACGAAGCCCTCTGACCTGGGAAATCGTGCCACTCCGGGCTGTTGACAGCGTTGCCGACCATATCCGCCTAAAGCCTCCAGCTTTTGCCGAATAATCCTGAGGTGACCACGTGTTTTCTGGCTTCCATCTTGAGCTTATTTGGTCCGAGGATGGCCGATGGGTTGTCAATACCGGAAAGAAAGTATGGAGGGAGTATTCATGATGCATCGTAACTCCATCACCCAAAATACTTCGCTCTCCCCAGAAGATAATATCAAACAGAATCCTGTTCGGATTACCATCTTCACATCAGATACATGCGTATTCTGCAACGAGGCGATGGAGGCTGTTAAAGAGGCAGTGCGGCGCGTTCCTTTCTACCAGCCCTATATCGAGATTGTAGAATCTCCGGTTGATAGACAGCCCACTATTTCAGAGAATTATCAGGTTCTAGCTGTGCCGACGGTTTTTGTAGCCAACACTAGAATAGTCGGTATGCCTAGAGTGGATGATCTTGAACAATTAATTCATCAGGAAATGCTTTCGTCGCATCTGCAATAGAAGACTCGAATTATATTCTATGTAAAATCAAGCCCAAGCAGTACCCACGCGTTCTCAGCACGAATTAGCCTGCTTGTTTCGACATTGAGATCTAACAAGTTCAAAGCTGCTCTCAAGTCTAAATACTCGCTATGGTGCTCTGACCCGAATACTAGCCTTCGAACGCCAATATCTTGTGCAAGTGCATCAAGGAAGACACGAAGGGATGACTCCACAAGCCTGACCAATGTGACTGAGATATCCAGCCAAATGTTCTGACGTGACATTAGTGGAATGAGTTGAGGGAATCCAAATAAACCTCCCATGTGAAGAATCACGAATTTTCCTTTTGGAAACATAGTTGAAGCCTGATCAATGAATGTTAAACCTCCTGAGGTCATCACATCATTGTGAATATAGACTGGAATATTAAGATCAACAGCTTCCCGAATGAGCATTAGGGCTGCAGGGTCTTCGGTTCCGTAGAGTCTGTCGTCAAGAACCAAAGCCACACATCCTTCATCAAAGTAGTGTTGCAATCTCTCTTGTGCAGAATCAATTGGACGAGGGAGCAAGGTACATGCACTAAACAGTCTGTCTGGATAGATAGCTGATGCAGTAAGGTTTAGTTCATTATCCTTGAAGGGATTTAGAGGAGTGAGCACAGCTTTCTCTATGCCAAAATGATCCATTCGACTGATAAGAAGATCAACCTGCTCCTCGAGATTGTGCTTATCAACCTCGTGAAGCGAGTTCCTATCAGTTCCGAGATGTGTGTGAATATCTGTCGTCATGACATGTACTCCTCGTATGATGCATCCCTGTACTATTTATTTTGAGTAATATTATTTGTTGGGAGCTTATCATCATCCCTAAAAGGACGAACAGCACTTTTTCAATCGAGCCTGTTGAACGAGAACAAAGATAAACCACGGAGTATTGGACTGAGCCTCAATCAATTATCAACTGAGATTAATGTGGATCGATTCATGCTATTGGAATATCTGGGCCCAATTGTAGATGGCTGTCGGTCTGCTCTGAGCATAAGTGTGGATAAGGCAAGACAACTTCACAAGATGTCTGAGGAAGAATTTGAGGAGTTCATGCTTGCGAGTGGCAATTCCTTCACTAACATTTCCCTCTGTTTTCGGGCAACTGATACAGACGACGAATACTCCATTGTATTTGATGAAGGACGTGTAAATGTATATGACGAGTGCATTGAGCCAGATGTCGTGATTATATCTGATTTTGATACACTTGTAGATCTTCTCGATAGTGATCCGCGCATTTCGCCTCCAGACCTGCTGGGTGGTTCTCTGCGTATTTTGGGCGCTGATGCAGTAGAAATTGTGGAGGCTTTGGGTTTCCTTTGCTACCCTTCCCTCCTCCGAATGGCTCGATCCGGTGTAGACCCGTCTTCATTGCTTTCCGAGGATGCTGATGTCCTGATAATTGCGGCTGCATCAGACATGGTTACTAGAATGGTTCAAAGATGGATAGATATAAGTCTCAAGGAGGAAGACTAGATTACCCCAATCCATGCCAGGGGAACACCTTTTCCCTCACCTGACGAAGTACTCTGTCAAGATCCAATCTAACCTGTTCTATGGGAATATAGATCTGAACAACCTCATCTTCATCTCTCATAGTTACTGGGAAATTTGTGTATCCTCTTTCTCTACACAGCTTGACGAAGGAATCTGGCATGTGGGATGGCACATTTTTGTCCAGCATGAATGAAAGGAATAATGTCCATAAACGCGCGACATTTACTGGATGATACCCTCCACCACCAACTGCAAGCCATCCGATGTCACAACTCTTCTCTGACAGCTTCTTCAGATTGCGGACAACATACTCGTATCCCTTGGTGGAGTAACTGAGCTGCGCCAAAGGATCCAAGAAATGACCGTCAACTCCTAATTGTGTGACTAACAGGTTCGGCTGGAAAGCTTCGAATAGGGGTACAACAATCTCATCGAATGCTTGAATTAGCTCCTCACTACCTGCACCAGGTAGAACTGGGATATTTACAGAATACCCCATTCCTGCTCCCCTTCCATACTCATGAGTGAATCCTGTACCGGGGAATAGTGTCTGGCCGTGTTGGTGAATTGAGATAGTAAGTACATTCTTTGATTCAAAGAAGGCATTCTGAACGCCATCGCCATGATGAGCGTCAATATCCAAGTATAGAACCTTAGCAGCTCCTTGCTTCTGCAGATGTTTGATTGCTACGACCACATCATTGAAGACACAAAAGCCTGAAGCCATGCTTTGATGTGAATGGTGAAGTCCACCTGAAATGACGAATGCTTTGGAGGAGCCATTTATCATAGCCTTCATTGCATCGAGCGTAGCTCCAACATAACGAGCTGCCGCATCATATAGATTGGGGAAAACTGGATTATCCATCGTACCTAAGCCAAATTGAGGTTTTGAATTCAGAGTTTCGCTACTCTCAATTACTGCGTCGATAAACGCTGGGCTATGAAATGATTCCAGGTCTTCTCTTGTGGGCATTTTTGGCTCAATTAGCTGGACATATTTGAGAAGGTCAAGTTCCTTGGACAATTCATAGGTAAGCGATAGTCGATCTGGCTTGAGAGGGTGGTCATCCTTGAACTCGTATTTTAAAAGCGCTTCAGTATAAGGATAGATTAACTTGCCGCTCATTGATGATACACAGCCCTGCCAAACCTGATTGACCTTATTATCTAGGCGATATAGCGTGCCAACTAATCGTTCTTATGAATCATCTGTCTAAGAGCTTGGTAAGTCCGTTCGTGAAGTTGGTTCTGGCATCTCCAAGTTCCACACTAAAGCTACCGAAGTTTGCTATTGGTTCTGTCAGAGTCAATCCAAGCTCAGTTGCAACCACTTTATGACTTTCCATCGTTCTGAGAAATGTTTCCTGATTCGTTTCAGTTACTTCAACGAGATATCTGGCTGAGGTTTCTGAATAGAGTATCTCCGTTATGTTAGTGGCTGACCCTGGGATGTCCGAAAGATCAAGTCTGAATCCCAAATCCCCACGTAGTGCCATCTTCATCAAACCTATTGCCAATCCACCTCTCCCAATATCATTGCAGGACCTAACAATACCCTTTGCGTATGCTGCTAGCACTGCTTCCATTGCTGATTTCTCGGCTCTAGGTTGATACCCTGGAGGAAGTCCTTGGACCTTTCCGAGTTGGGTTCGTTGAAATTCGGATCCATTCAGTTCTCTATGCGTTTCACCAATCAGAAAGATATTAGCCCATGGCGAACAGAGCCTTCTCCTTACAGGTAGATGCTTGTCAGGTAGCACACCAGCCATCATTACTTGGGGTGTAAGATTGATTCTCCTATATTTGCCGTCTATTTTCCTTTCATTATAGGGGGAAACGCCTCCAGTCAAAACAGGGATGTTGAGATCGTGTGAGAATCTACCTATGCCCTTTACCGCCTCCACGAACTCCGCATAGGATTCTGGTCTTTCTGGATTTCCAATGTTCATGCAGTCTGCTATGAGTATGGGCTTGGCACCTGAGGCCACCAGATTCCTAAGAGCTAATGCAGCAGAGTTAGCTGCTCCAATCTGCGGATGAAGATGACTCCAAAAGGAGTTGGATGAAGTAGTAAGGGCTATTCGTTTTCCTTGGGGAAGTTCAATGACACCGGAATTATCTCCGATATCGACAACTGTGTTTGCCTGAATATGTTGGTCAAACTGACTATAGATCCAGGTTCTGTCTGCTATATTCACTGAGCAGAGCATGGAAAGCAAGGTTTCTGCTTGGTCAGTTGGCTTAGTCAACCAGTCTAAGGCTGCTGTTCTCTCTGGCAAATACTCCTCAATTCTGTCTGGCTCGGGGAACCCACTGGTTAAGAGAATCGCAGGTATACTCGCTTTTAATTCTCCATGATGATACATATTGTATATGCCCTCGTCAGTAACCCGACCAATCACTGCATGAGGCGTATCGTATTCCGCGAGGATGGAGAGGACCGTATCTAAATCTTCAGGAGCAACTACTGCAAGCATACGATCTTGGGAATCAGAAGTTATGATTTCGAGGGGCGTCATTTCATCCTGAGTAACTGGGACTCTATCTGTATGGAGTTCAACTCCGGTGTTCCCTCTAGCTGCTAATTTCGCTCCTGCCAGAGCCAATCCGCCTCCACCGACGTCTTCTAAGCCTCTTAGTAGCTTTCCATCAACGAGTTTTTCTAGAGTGTCAATGACTATCCGGTTAGCTAGTGGATTGCCTGGAACAGGCGAAGTAGTCTTTCTAGCTGATTCGGTGTTGTCTGTAAGGCGCGCCTTTCCAGTCTTTGCGCCAAATAGAATGAGATGGTGACCAGGTGTTGACGCTCTGCTCATAACCAGACTATCTGCTTTCGTAACCCCGACACATACCACATTTAGCACACTATTCACTTCGAATGACTCGTCGAACTCTGTATCTCCTCCAATCATTGGAATGCCTACACTGTAGGCAAATTCTGAAATCCCTCTCACTGCTTCTTTCAATGTAAATGCATTTTCTTGGCTTCCAGGGTTTCCAAATCTTAAGCTATTCAATAGTGCAATTGGCTTGCAGCCATGGGCAATAACATCACTGATGACGCCGGCAATGCCGAGCGCAGCACCTATGTATGGATTCGCATGTGTGGGGTGATTGTTGGACTCCATCGCCACTCCAAGCAGAACATCATCGCCTAGGTCAATCACACCTGCGCCCCTTCCAAGACCCAACACAACATTGTCGCCCTCGGTCTTGAATTCGCTAAACCACCTTTTACTGCTTTTGTAACTCCTTCGCTCTGACCAGAGGATAGCAACCACTCCTAACTCAGTGTTCGTTGGCTCGCGACCTAAAGCCAAAGCCAGCTGCTCTTTTTCCTGTTCGCTAATCATTCGGTACGCCTTGCCCCAATAGCTCTTACAAAGCTCTCCAAGAGAAGTAGCCCATCGCATGAAGTCAACTCGACTCGAGTTGCTCTCTCTGGATGAGGAATAAAACCTAGCACGTTGCCAACATCATTCTTAACACCTGCAATATTGTCCATCGAACCATTAGGATTCGCTTCTGGAATCATCTCTCCATCTTCATTACAATACCTAAACAGGACTCCTCCGCTTTCATTAATTCTTTCAAGTTCCTTCTTTTTGAAGTGAAATCTTCCATGAGAATGTGCTATTGGGACCCGGATTACAAGTCCTTCCAGACCCTCAGTAAAGATTGTGGGATCTCTGCACACCTTAAGATACACCCATTTGCAGACGAATCTCCCATTACCATTTTTGCGGAGCTGTCCCGGTAGTAGGCCGAATCGTGTCAGTATTTGAACACCATTCCCAATTCCAAGAATCGGTTTTCCAGATTCTGCAATCTCTTGAATCTCATCCTTCAGATCGTCAATCCACTTCTCAGCACCCAAACTCACATATTCATCTATTGATACTCCGCTTGGGATGACAAGAGCATTTGCTTCTCCAAGCGCTTTTGATCCATCACGACTTGATGTGATAAACGGCCTAGCCCCTGGGATCACCGAAAGCGCTCTAAAGACATCCTTCTCACTATTTGTCCCCGGGAATTTGACGATAGCTATCGTCATGACAATAAGCTCCGAATACCTGCCTGAAACTTCTAGGTTTGTTTGGAGGAAGTCGTTAATAATGCTGTGCTCTGGAAACAACCTCTAGAAATCATGAGCCTAGAAGGTTTATTTTAAACGGAGGCAAATATGATATCGAGGCGAGGAATATGCCTGAATTAGGTGACTTAACATCCTACTGTGGTCTATACTGCCACGGATGTGGATTACACCAAGGCAAGGTGACAGAACAAGTTGAGGGCCTTCAGAGAATACTCGCTACCTTTAAAGTCGGAGGACAGAAGGACACGCTCAGCAAAGAAGAACCAGCATTCAAACATTATGACAAGTTTGAGAAGGTGTTGGAAGCTATTAAGGGAGTCTTTGGCAGTTGTCCAGGATGTCGAAATGGGGGCGGCGTCCCTGATTGTGAAGTAAAGTCATGTGCAAGTGATAGAGGCTATAAAACATGCTTGGATTGCATCAGGATGGAAAGCTGCTCAGAATTGAAAAATCGACCTTGGGCATTGCCAGCTCTACGGCAGATTCGTGATGAGGGGTATGAATCCTGGTTGAAAACTAAACGTGAGATGGTCGAAGCTGGTTGGAGCTACCTAAACGAAAGCGAGTCCTAAAGGAAACTGACTTAGAAGAACTCTCGAATCACAGCTCCAATAAGGGCACCAATGAGTGACGCAAAGACCACTAGTAGAACATATACTGCAGCAATAATTATTCCACTAATGAGGAACTGGCCTATATCAAGAGCTGGCCATGCAAAGGCTGGACTGACTAGGAATAATACAAAGAACCCAGTGAAGAAGACAGTAGTTAGTAGAGCCGCAAATAGGGTTTGGTTTGTCTTGCCAACAACTAGGCCAACTGGTATTGCAGTAAGCATTGGAATCACAAATGTGTTGAAAGCATTTGCTTCCATACGGAACACCATTATCTGGGAGAATAAACTGGCATCAATGAGCCCTATAAGGAGCGGTATCAGAACTAGGACGACAAGGTCTCTGTGACGTTCCGTCATACTAATACCAAGCATCTTGACAATTGGCTCAACCTTCCCCTTTTGGATTGTTTCTGGTGCTGAGTCTTCAGGAAGCGGTCTTAAGAGTCCTGTCGTTTCCTTCTTCTCCTCATCTGGTGTTTCAACCCTAAACTTCGACTCGTCTTCCATAGCCTACACTGGTTTCACAACGCCAAGGACTGAGAATAAAAGGTTTGCATACAAGCAGTGATATGCTTGAGTGTAGGCCAAACCACAATGGCTATCAATATGCAAGTACACCATTCGTTTACTGGGAGTTGAACCAATGGCGAAAGGAGAGCCAGTCGTAGACGACAAATTGGAGGACGAGCTATCCGAATCTTCATTGACGCGAAGAAGGAAGATGGAGCACATTGAAATCTGTCTTGATGAAGATGTGCAATGCCGTCGGTCAACAATGTTTGAACATATTAGCTTCATTCATAATGCGTTGCCTGAGATAAATAAAGATAAGATTGACCTCACAACCAACTTCCTGGGACTTCGTGCCTATGCTCCTATCGTCATTGCTGCAATGACTGGTGGCCATCCTAAGACTTATGAAATCAACAAGAAATTGGCTGAGGCTGCAGAGGAACTCGGAATCCCAATTGGAGTTGGTAGCCAGAGAGCTGCTATAGAGGATCCCTCTCTTGCAGATACGTTCCGTGTCGTGAGAGAGTCCGCTCCTTCAGTTCCTGTAATTGCAAACATCGGTGCGACTCATGTTGATGTTGCTCCCGACGCGGTAGAGATGATAGATGCAGACATTCTAGCGATTCACCTTAACCCGTTGCAGGAGGCAGTTCAACCTGAAGGTGACTGCAATTCTGAGGGTGTTCTCGAGAATATCGCTTCTATTGTAGATTCTGTCGAGGTGCCTGTTCTCGTAAAGGAAACTGGAGCTGGTATTTCAGGAGAAGTAGCTCAATTATTGGAGTCGGTGGGGGTAGACGCAATTGACGTTGGTGGAGTAGGTGGAACCAGCTGGGCTGCAGTTGAATATTTCAGAGCTGTCAAGGAAGATGATGACCTAAAAGCGCAACTCGGATTGGATTTCTGGTCATGGGGAATACCAACAGCGCTCAGTGTTATAATGGTCCGAGATGCTACAGAGCTAGATGTCATCGCCACCGGTGGGATTCGCAGTGGGCTAGATGTCGCGAAGTCTCTCGCGCTTGGTGCAATGTCTTCAGGCATTGCTTATCCTTTGCTAAGACCAGCTGTGATGGGCTCGGCACTTGATGTAGTAGTTGAAATAGAGAGAATCCTTGAGGGTCTAAAGATAGCTATGTACCTTACTGGATGCAGCAGTGTTGACGACCTCGCTGAGAGACCCCTTCTATTGAGTGGACCACTCATTGATGCCCTGAGGTCTTTGGACATAGACTATAAGAAGATAGCCGGCTAGATTGCTTGAATTTTCTTGAGGTATCTCGATCGCTTCTTGATACCATTTAGCATCTGAACCGCCTCTTCAATCGTATCAGCAACTGGAATGCCATTCAATTCAAAGCCCCGTATAATGACCTCATATTTTTCCAAATTTGGCACATATGACACAACAGTCTTCCTATGCTTCTTGGCGACATTCGCAACTCTCGCACCAATCTGTAGGGATATTCCTGGAGCATAAGGTAGCAGTAGCAAAAGAGCAGCATCAATGGAATCAAATGTGAGCATTTCATCAAGAACACGCTCATAATCGACATCTGCGGCACTGCCTGTCAAATCAATGGGATTCCTAAATGAGGCAATCCCTTGATAAGCTGGAGTCATCACACTTCTCATTCGTTTCTGTTGCTCTTCAGTGAATGCAGGAAACATAAGACCGTAGTGTGACGCCTCATCACTGGCGATGACACCATGTCCACCACTCACGGTCATCGTTCCCACTCCTGAACCAAACATTGGCTTGGGATCAGAAGCAAAGACCTTGGCATACGCCATCACTTCATCTTCGTCAACTGCACGAATCACTCCGAACTGTTCAAATGCCGCCTCAGTAATAGCCCTGTTTCCAGCAAGTGATGATGTATGGCTTTGGGTCGCTCGATGTCCAGCCTCTGACTCGCCGCCTTTAAGCACCACGACTGGCTTCTTAGGCGCAATCTTGGCACAAGTTTTAACAAACTCTCTACCTTCACCCTCACCAAATCCTTCGATGTATGCAAGTATGACACCAACTTTATCATCCTCACCGAAATGTCTTACAAAGTCAGTGGCTTTTGTCTGGGCTTGATTCCCAATTGATATTGCTGCCGCTATTCCAACATCTCTAGAAGCGAACTCCTCAAGTCTTTCAACAAGCCAGCCGCCTGACTGACTGATAATAGCCACACACCCCTTTCTAGGACGAGCAACTCTCTCAGAAGGGAGGAAGAAGGTGTCTAACTGGTCGGGCACAAAGACTCCAATGCAATTCGGTCCAACCATTGAAATGCCGTTCTTGTTAGCAATATCTACAATCTCATCCTGAAGGGATGCACCAGACTCCCCCACTTCGCCAAATCCGCCGGAAACCACGATAACTGCCTTAATAGCCTTGTCTGCACATTCCTGCATGACCCCAGGAACAAACTTTGCTGGTACAGAAATAACGACAAGCTCGATATCATCAGGAGCCTCACTTATACTCCTGTATACCTGCTTTCCCTCCACAAATCCACCCTTGGGATTAATGGGATATGTCGGTAGATCGTTCTCAAAACAAAGCTTCCTGAAGATTACATTGCCTGGCGAGAATGGATTGGATGTGGAAACACCAACCACTGCAGTTACTTTTGGATTCAGCATCGTCTTGAGTCCCGACATAGACATCCCTCGACCTATCTTGTGTTGGCTTTGTTATTGCCCCTTATATCAAATGCGTTGGAGGGCCTACTCAATTCAGGGTTTCATTTGAGATAGAATCTCTCGCAGTCTTGGCTCAGCGAGGATTGCGTGCTGAAGTTTAGTCAGCATTTTCGTAATCTCTGCATAGATGACTTGTCTTGGTGGATCGCTAGCTGACTCAGCATTCTGTAGTGCTTCTTGGCACTGCTGATTGATTCTCTTTATGAGTCGTTTCTCTAGCTCAGGTCCGCCCCACCCAAATGAATCAAAGCTTGCATGGGCCTCGGAAATCTTGTCCTCTACATTGAGTTCGCTTTCAGTAAGTACATCTACTACTCCTGCGAAGTACTTGGCCACAGCCCGCTCTATCCGCTCCATCTCAGAGGGATTCAGATAGTTCTCTTGTGGACGCTTCTTGGACAGATCTTGAAGAAGCCTTGCCCCTGGTGCCTCCGTAAGAAGACCTTTTACGATTCTGACGAGAACGCGACCAGGAAGTTCGATTACATCTCCATAGTAAGGCGAGTCTGAGCGATACTTGTGCAGCTCTCTGAGGGTGTCAACCCAGAATGTTGGCAGGAGAACATGACAGCGCTTACTGTACTGTGTGATCATCCTCTGCATCTGTCCTATGAGTCCCCATTCGTCATTCTCTACCTCCACCTTCCGATATGGCTCCACGGGTGCCTCGGCCTCTTCCCCAACAAGCGGAATTACTCCAGATTCATCAGTCCCTGAAGTCTTCGCGGCCTTGGAGGTACGTGATACAGGTGTCCCCGCCATCTTTACCACTTTGCTGTCGTCATCCAAGAGAGAGAGAATCTCTGCCGCTGGAGCACCCCTAGCTTCTGCTTCCCTCGCCCTTGCTGACAGCCTGGGGAGTAGACTCTCAATCTGGGACAGTCTCTTAACGATTAGACTGATGATGTTTTGTGTGGATGGAGTAATGTTCTTCATGTCTGTAGTTTCCTCCATCCATCTGCGAGTTCTAAGGAGACCTTGAATCAATGAGTCTACTCTATCTGGATCGACATTCCCTTCGATTTGGGTGCTCAATAGAAAGTGAAGGAGGGTCGAATTCAAAGTGACTATCAGAAGGACTCTATCAAAGAGGTCTTCCGCGATATTAGTTCCTTCAGTCAAGTCCGCACTCTCCCATCATCTACATAGGCTCACCAGAATCGCCAGGAGCCATATAGTAGGAGAACAGCTCTCTGAAGTCTGCAATAGCATCCACGAGCTCCTTTCTGCTTGTCCCTTTGGCTCGCATGAACCAGCCCTGCTTCAGGGGTGAAGAACCGCTGTGAAGGTTGACCAGCTGTGTAGCCTCATTGATGATTTGGACAAGCTCCGGAATCTTCGGTAGCCCTAGGAGGACCAAGAGGTCCGTCTTTGACTCCTTGGTGTTATACTGAACGTAACACGGGGTTATTGCAGCTCCAGGCGCAATAAATCCGTTGAGTGCCTCTTTCAGATGCATTCCGAACTCAGCTTTCGAGATATGTCTTGGACCGGAGAAGACGTAATAGACGCTCTCTGCATTCGGCTCGTCGCCCACGTCTGCATAGGAGCATTCCTTCACTGCAAAATCCATCATTGTCCTAAGCTGTTTGGGCATACTCCCTGCATCTGGTATGAGCCCGACATCCGTGTATAGGGCTGGAACAACAACAGGGTCGAGCTTCCTTGCGTAGTCTGCCAGGTCCGTTGTTGGGAACACGTCCTTGTGCGGCTCGTATACACCTGGTGAGAGCATGGCTTCCACGACATCCAGTGCCAGTGGATTAACTAGCTCAACAAATGCCTGTTCGGTACGTGTTTCAAGCTCACCTCCCTCATCTAAAGTGGAGGGAACCATACTCTCAATCTGGTTGATGTTGGCGATGTCGATTTCCAACTCACGCTGAAGGTAGTCGACACTGTCAGCGCCTCTGGACTGGAGGATGCGCTTAAGCATTGTTCTGTTGCTGAGGAGTATTGTAAGATCAGCACCCCTCTCCTGAAGCTGTGCCCTAAGTAGACGCGAAACTGCCCATATAGAGTTGAGGGCTTCACTAGATTGGCCCTCGAATGGCAGGATGCCAATGACATAAACAAAGATTCGTCGCCCTTCTTCCTCTTGGAATCTCTGCTTGAGAAGCTCGATTATTGCTGGAGTTCCTCCGCAGCCTGTACCGCCTCCAAGGCTAGTGAAAATACAGAATCCTGAGACTCCTTCAAATCCTAGGTCGCTTAGCTGGTCAAAGATAATGTCCTTCGACTCGTGGACAGCGTTGTACCCATCCATGAATCTTCCACCTACGCCAATCTCTGATGCACCGTAGAGCATTGTGTGCTCCTTTGGAATGCCGTATTTTTGACGTACCTTGGTGAGGTCTGCCCTGTCAGTGTTCATGAGCAGATAACCTCGGACTCTTGAAGGCAGCTTCCTGTCCTCACTTGCCTTAAGATAGGAGCCTACGATGTTACTTCCGCATTCTCCAACTCCAATAGCGAAGACCTCTGCGGCCTTCGTCAGTTCCTCATCACTAGTTGTTCCTCGTAGCATTAGTTGTGTCCCCTTTCAGCTAACCTCTTTTCCCTACCATTCTGTCAGCGATCTCCCGAATCGCCCATGTCAGATAGGAACTGATGTCCTCTCTACTATAGGTTTCCTTGACCTTTTTGATTGCATCGGTAAGGAATGTTTCACGCTGGTCGGGAGTAGCCGATGGACTGAATCCAGTCATGAACACTTTCATCGACTTGTGCCAGTCATCCATCTTTCCTGCTTTCTCGACCCACTCTAGTCGGAGTGTTTTCACCTCGTTGAAGTTCTTAATAGCGTCTTCAAGCACTGTGGCATTAGATAGATCAGTTTCTAGCTTCTTTAGTTTCTCAAGCGGGAATATGAGCTTGCTGAAGTCCTTAGGATGCTTCTCATAGACCGCTTCGATTGTTGAGTAGTAATCTGATTGCTTCTTGATCTCCTCAATGTGGCTTTCGGCATCTTTGGTTGCGATTCCCTTGATGACCTGAAGCATCTCATCTTGGATGTTGGCAAGAGTCAGACAGACATCAAGAACTTCGAAGATATGTTTTGAATCCTTTGAGAGTTGGTCTGGGACCTGCTCCAACAGTCCCTTTAGACGACCTACGAAGTCAGACATGCCCTGTTCCTCGAAAATTGAAACCGCTCCTTGAATTTGTCGGTATGCCTCTTCTGCACGGTTCTTGATCTTCCTATGCACATCTGGGGATGTCGTCAGACTCATGAGTCTATCAAATGAGTCCGCAGCTGTTTCTAGTTCATCAGGTGGAGTATCCTGTAGCTTCTTGAGCAGTTTGAGTTCGTCCTCGACTGGGACTCCAATTGAATGAGCTTGGTCAAATGACTGTTGCAGCTTTCCAACCTCTACCTTTAGTGATTCAATGACTTCTGCACTTATTTTGTGCTCATAGAGCTCAATCATCTTGCGGGCGATGGCAGGTAAACTGAATACTGTATCTGCGGCCACGCCTACGCTATTGAGCTCACTGATAGCTTCCTGCGCCTCTTTAGGAATCTCAACACCTGCCCCCATGAGCTTTGCTGCAGCAAGTCTTATCTTTACACCGAGTCTGTATCGCAGATTCTCCAATGATTCCTGAGCTTTGACAAGGATGGTGTCTTTGATGGTCCGCATCTCAGATCTGATTTCACCGAAATCATTCAGCTTTTCGATTCGCATTGAGCCCTCATCCAACTCTGTGATAATTGGCATGAAGATTTCTGCATAAGCCGGCTTGATGGTTTGAAGGTCCTCAACAATGACCTCAATTTCCTGTTTGCATGCATCACGGAATGTGGCCACTCCATCTTCAACAGCAATACGAATGCTAGCTAGTGACTGAAGAAGATATGTGATGCCCCCTTCCAGATCCT
>JBHLQK010000041.1:0-16792 GCA_048884925.1 Candidatus Thorarchaeota archaeon | reverse complement strand
AGAGTTCTCGGCACGGATCGTAGTGCATCATCCGAAACCGTCACAATAGTTGGTAACAGCATAATTGCCAGAATGATTCCTCCGGCAAGAAGGCTTAGTCCATTTGATTCCAAACCAAAAGCGGGTGCAAGGACTGAACCTATCCAAGGTACAATGACAAGATACGCCCAGAGCCCATAAACAATCGACGGGATAGCAGCCATCATCTCTATGACCATTCGGATTGGTCCTCTGAGACGGTGAGGACAGAACTCACTAAGGAAGAGTGCACCCGCCATTCCAAGAGGAACTGCAATGCCAATAGCCAGAAGTGTGCACATGAACGAACCTGCAATGAAGATGGCTATGCCATAGAGGTCTCGATTAGGATCCCATGCGGGACTAACTATAATCCCAATCCCGCCTTCAGGGCTTGTGAAGATGAGGGCTGATTCATACCAGAGAAATGTTAAAATGAGGACAATAACTGCGGAGCTTGCGAATGCAGGAATCAGCAATCCAAATTGTCCAAGCATGTCTATTCTTGCCGGTCCCTTTGCAGTCTTGATTTCATGAACTAGTTGTGAGAGTTCTTCTTTGATTTGCTGAGCCATAGTTAAACCTCCTCTCACGAGTCTGTTGGATTGAATGAGCTGACCAGGTTGATTGAATAGATGATTGCTGAGGTTCCATTGATAGGGACGTAGCCCAAACCAGAGATAAACATCTGGCCACGAGTGAGGACCCAGTTCAGGTATACTAGAACATGCCATGCAATATTATCTTGGTGAACCAAATAATACAGGAGCCTCGCAATTGGATACGATCCAGCCAAATCTGAGTTCATGAGATTGGCTCCAGGCTCTGATAGAACTGAAGGAAGAGCTTTCAGAGCATTCTCTAAAGATGGTTCAATATATTCGTCGATTGAAGGATTATACAAATCTGCAGGAATGAGTCCTTCCATGAACGCCAGGCCGACATAGCCAATTCCTTGCGCATCATTAAGGACCCCGGTTGCAACACCTGGATTGCCATCAACCGAGCTTATCTCTGGAGCCCAAGAAAGAGTTTCACTATGTCCCAATCCCCATGTATAGTTCGCATATGGATTCGCAGTATCGTCGGACGTTTCAAGCCATTTGGCAAAAGTGGCTGTTGTTCCACTCGCATCGGATCGAACATAAACGTTGATTGATCCGCTCTGCTCAATACTGACTCTAAATGTTGATTCCAATTCCTCCCATGTCGAAATATCACCCTGGAAAATCGCTACAGCCATATCACAGTCAAGCTTGAATATTGAACCATTGACTTCAGGATTGACAACAATAGCCAGTGCGTCAGCAGATACAGGAATTACTCTGACACGTGGATTTGCCAGGATATAGTCATCATCGGGGAACGAACTTGATGCCCCAACATCAATCAATTGTTGTGCAATTTGGGATTGACCAAGACCGGAGCCTCCCGTGCTTGGGTTCACAACAAATGGGGGGTAATCAGATTGAAATCGTGTGGCCCATTCTTGAGACAGAGTGAATACAGTTGTTGAGCCAGCAGTAGTTATTGTGTAAGGTCCTACTCCAAATTCCCCAGGCGGCGTCAGGATTACAACGAATCCGAAAGCAATAAGCATCCCAAGAATAAACACCATTAGTTGCCTTTTGACGCTGGCCATTGTACGGCTCCTCCTTTCTCCAGTATGTCGGCTGAGTAAATCCATAATAAGGAATATGCCTCTCCAAATTGATGCTTCTGAGGCATAGCTCGATTCTTGATTTTAGATGGTAATTTGACTACTTTGCATGTTTATATACGGGTAACATACGGTGCGGGTATGCAAGTGGTGGAGATTACTTTCAACATTGTTGGTGGCCTTGCCCTCTTTATGTTCGCAATCACAATGCTGAGGGAAACCTTGGGGAAGATGTCGGGCGCTAGGGTTGTTAGGATACTTGAGAGGGTTAGCAGCAATCCGATTAATGGCATGGCTGCAGGAACGGCTACCACTTTCATGACTCAAAGCTCGAGCATCACTGTCCTCACTCTAATAGGCTTCGTAAATGCCGGAATGATGACGTTCAGGCAATCGGTCAATGTCATGCTAGGCTCTGAGATTGGCACCACAGTCACTGCACAACTTGTTTCATTTGACATTGGAGTTGCATTTTGGCCGCTTGTAGCAGTTGGCTTCTTCATGAGTTTCTTCTCAAGGAATGAGAAAATCAAGCTTATTGGGCGGGTGATCTTCAGTCTTGGTCTCCTATTCCTAGCTATGGATTTCATGAAGAAGGGGGCCGCACCTCTTACAACTGATTATCCCTTCTTTAGAAATCTCATTAATGACTACGGAGCAATACCCATAGCTGGAATCCTCATTGGTGCGTTTATTGCTGGAGTCACTCAAAGCAGTTCAGCAACGACAAGCCTTGTGATTGCCATGGGTGCTGCAGGTGTCATTGATTTGGGGCCAGGGATTGCTCTTGTTATGGGGGCCAACATAGGTACATGTTTTCTAGAGCTATTTGCTGCCATTGGTGCAACTTCCCCTGCAAAAAGGACTGCAATTGCTCAAACGCTCATCAATGTCATCGGCGTGGTAATATTTCTTCCCTTTCTAGCTCCGTTTGCAGCATTATCACAATCCACTGCTGTTGAGCTACCAAGACAGTTAGCTAATGCCCATACAATTTTCAACGTAATTGTGAGTTTCATCTTTGTGCCACTTGTAGGTGTTTTGGTGAAGCTATGTGAACGCCTCATTCCTGACAAGGAAGGGGAGATTATTGGTCGCTACCACTTCGACGACCAGATGCTCAACCTGCCCCAAGCGGCCCTCATCGAAGCTGAGAGAGAGATTGTACGCACCGCTGAGCTCACAATACAGATGATTCAGAATAGTAAAGTAGCGCTACTATCACACGAGGTTGAGCCGGGTGAGAATGTTATGCTTCTTGAAGATGAAGTGGATGACCGCTGCAGAACTACTGAGGAGTTCATAGACAAGATTCGAGAAGAAGAATTAGGTGAGTTTGATATCATATGGCGTATGAAGCTGTTGGCTGTTCTTACGGATGTAGAACGTGTTGGAGACCTCTCGCAGAATCTTGCTGAGTCTGCGATACATCGGCTGAAGAACAGTGTATTCTTTTCTCCAGCTGCTGTTGAGGATCTTGCTAAGATGTTCGAATTGGTTGAGAAAACATATGCAACATCAATTGAAGCTCTCAGAACGCGAAACAAGAAACTAGCAAGAGTTGCAATAAACCTGGAGGATGAGGTTGATTTGCTAGAACGAGAGATCCGAGAGGCTCATAACCAGCGGCTTAGAGACGGAATATGTCAGCCTGAAGCAGATACAGTCTTCGTTGAAAGCATGAGGAATCTTGAGAGAATAAGTGATCATGCGGACAACATAGCTTTGGATGTCATTATGGACCGCTAGATTTCCACTATTGTGCAAGAGTTTATGATGGCTTCTTGAGGAGTCTAGCTTATTCGGGAGATTCTTGTATGGCAGACAAGCTTAACGATCTGGATGGAAAGGAATGGGTAAAGAGCACCAAGTCTTGGTTCGTAGTGAATCCGCGTTCAAGAAGCAAGAATCAGATGAGCCATCCAGCCAAGTTTCCAGAGGAACTAGTCACTCGTTTCGTGAAGTACTTCACGCAATCAGGTGGGTGGGTCATTGATCCCTTTGCAGGGGTTGCTAGTACCATGGTTGCCTGCAAGGCACTCTCCCGTAGTTCAATTGGTGTGGAACTGAATCCTGAGTTTGTAGATATTGGCCGAAGTGAATTAGATCGTTCTTCTGGTTCTGGTTCTCACCACATTCTAGCGGGTGATTCATTGGATATCGCTGCAATATTAGAAACACAATTTGGTGAGGCTGTCCCTGAATTTGACTACCTCATCACTTCGCCACCATACTTCAACATGCTTAGGAAATCGAGAGGCGGAAATGAGACCGTTCACAAAGAGCGAGGTGAGAAAGGTCTCAAACAATTCTATAGTGGGTCTTCGTCTGATTTGGGAAACATACAGTCCTATGAGGAATATCTGGAGAGTGTTGGCCAAGTTCTTGATGCAGTGTTCCCCTATATGGCTAATGAGGCATATCTAACAGTCGTAGTTCAAAACATGAGGGATGAAGGAAACGTATTTCGACCCATTGCTTGGGACTTGGCAAGGCGCCTCTCTGAAGTCTATGAACTACGTCAGGAGCAGGTCTGGTGTCAGGATAACAAAAGGTTGGGCTGTTGGGGTTTTCCGTCGACCTATGTTGCGAATGTGCATCATCACTACTGCTTGATTCTCCAGAAGCATGTCAAGGATGAGGATTAGGGTCATGCCTGGCAAAGACAGCTGGTCATGCATTTGATGCCGAAATCTGATTCGGATGGTTCATAAAGACTGAAAAAATGCGAAGAAGTCATGTCAGAGCAGCTCAGAGCCCTCGTATCGTCAGATCATCAAGCAGTCATAGAGCTATGCATGGGTATTTGGGGAGGGAATGACTATATTCCACATCTATTCCCGCAATGGTTTTCTGACAAACTCAACCATCCCTTTGGGATTTTTAATGGAGATACTCTTGAGGCTATAGCCAATCTTGAAATAAAGCCCGATAGCAAAACGGCGTGGATTAAGGGGCTTAGGGTACGAGAAGCGCAAAGAAGAAAGGGTTATGCTTCTAGACTAATCAACCATTTGATACAAGGAGCGGAGGAGATTGGCCTAGAGACCCTACACTATGCCACTAGCTCTAGAAACATTGCCTCAATGAAAGTAGCAGAGAATCTGGGATTCAAACTTAAGAACGACATCCGCTACTTCCGACTAGAGCCACCTTTTCCTCCTCATCCTAAGCCAAGTCCCAGTATCAATCCTCTTCAAGTTGGTCCCGAGCGTTTGCATGATATACTAGAAAACAGTGACATTATCCCGATTGACACTTTCGCTATAAGATGGGAGTTCCACAAAAAAGATGTCAATAGCCTGACAGCAATCCTAGAACAGGAGAAGGCTCAGGTGGTTGTTGGAGAAGCCGGCAATGTAGAATCGCTTTCATTCTTTTCTAGTTTCGAAAGAGACGGACAGAAGACAACAGTCTTTTCAATCTTCTCAACCAATCGAACAATCTTCGTTGACGTCTTCTCCAGAGCATTAGATTACCTTGAAGCCACAAAGACAGAACGAGCTGCTTTCTTCCTCGGGCCAAGGGTTGAGCAGTGGGTAGAATACATTATTGAGATTCCTAAAGAGTTCAGAGAACGCCGTTTCATTCTTTACGAGATGAAGCTTTAACCTCTCTGAGAAAGAAGAACCGGGGATCGGCTGAGAAATCAGCTCATATGATTAGAGAAAGAAGGGGAGGCTGGATTAACCAGCCTGAACTATCTGTTCTCGAAGTGGACCTTCGTAGCTGGATTGATGAAATATAGCAAGACAATAATGCTCAGCACTACGCCTGGCCAGTTTGAGCCTGTAGCATAGAGAAAGATTGCGATGATGTTGAATATCACAGTCATCATCCATGCAGAATAGTCCTGCTTCATAACCTGGGTGTATAGCCAGAACGCAACAACTGCAAGAATTACTCCTAAGAGTGCCAATTCGTCCTCCCAAATAGCATACTCTATCCCGCCAACAATCAGGCCAGTAAAAGCTGCGAGTAGGAGCAGCCAACCAGCTTGCTTCACTTCTTTTGGTACAGGTCCTGCAGCAGCGCCTGGATCAGCCATTGGTATTTCGGTCATATCGCATAGCATTGTTTCCGTGACTGATTATTCTTTCGAAATCTCCAAACTGGAACTAATCTGGTTCCTCTTCGTAGTCTTCAAACACAGACCAATGTGGTGCATATGTCATGGGTTCGAGGTCTCTCTGTTGTAGTTCAAGGTCCTCAATCTCAGCAACTCTCTTCCGCAGAGTGTACGACTTTGCACCCTCCCACCAGAGATAGGCACTGAGGTCACTTGAGAACTCGCCTTGATACCTCGCGCAGCTCCCTCCACAGAACACCTTTTCTTCCCTTATCACAAGTACGCCCTCGCACCACTTGCAGACTGCCTCTCTCCCATGAGCATGGATGCGTCCGTCTACTAGGCGCACAAAAAGAACAGTCCCATCGAAGTTACAGACACCCCACTCCTTCTTTCTGTAGATGGTCTTCTCCCACAGTTCCCCTGTCGGGAGTCGGAGCTTCTCTGACGAGTCCTGTTTCTTGGTCTTGTCCTTGGTTGATTCATCAAAGTCAGTCAAGCGTGTCTGCACTGTGCGCCTCATATCTCATTGTGTTGTTGACATGCTGATAAACACGTACATCACTGGCGTCTATCCTGAGAGCTCTTCCATAAGACCCATCATCCATTCATCATAAGGCTTGTTCTTAGACCATGTGTCCTCAAAGGGAGTTATTATGAGCTTTCCATTGACCTCTCCAACCATTCCTCCGTGTTTCCCTCCAAGGAGACATTCAATCGCGAAGGCTCCAAGTCGAGTTGCCAAGATTCTGTCGAAATGCGTCGGGTTTCCTCCACGTTGGATGTAGCCTAATACAGAAACTCTACACTTCTCATTAATCCTCTTGGAGAGTTCTTCTCCAATAACATTCGCGTTACCGAGTTCATCACCCTCAGCGACTATAACTAGGACGCTTGATTTTGCCTTTTCTTTTGCATGAATCACTTTCTTAGCAAGTTCATCCATTCTAGTCGGGGTCTCTGGGATTACAATTGCTGATGCACCAGTTGCTATGCCTACATGAACCGCAATGAATCCATGGTGGCGTCCCATGACCTCAACCAAGAAGACCCGTGAGAATGCCTCTGCAGTATCTCGTATCTTATCCAATGCTTCTAGTGCATTGTTCACTGCTGTATCAAAGCCTATTGTATAATCAGAGCCATAAACGTCGTTATCTATTGTGCCCGGTAATCCTATCAGCCTGCCATTCCAATGCTCACCAAGTGCAGCCAAGCCTCGCATCGTGCCGTCTCCCCCGATTGCTATTAGCGCATCGATTCCCCGATCTTCGAGCACACTAGCCGCTTTTTTCTGACCTGCTTCAGTTTTGAATTCTTCCGATCTACCAGTTGTTAGGATGGTTCCTCCCCGATGAAGAATTCTTGATACCGACCGTGAATTCAGTTCATGAATCTGATTTGTCAGAATTCCGTGAAATCCGCCAAATATTCCAAATACCTGACAACTCCGGCTAATCCCAACTCTGGTTATCGCCCTGATTGCGGCGTTCATGCCAGGACCATCACCACCACTGGTGAGTACTCCAATTTTCATACTGATAGGGTAAGATATTCAGAGATAAAAAGAATAGCAGCATCACTTGCTGGAAGCGCGGTCTCTGAAGAACATCAGATAATCAGTTCCTGGTACATCTTTTCCAAGCTGCCTCAATGCCATGGCTAACTGTCCTCTATGATGAGTTGTATGCAGGATGTATTGCAGGAAGAAGTCCATTGTTTGGATTTGAAATGGCTTGTCAGAAATGTGTGGAATCATAATTTCCCCCTGGGGTATCTCTCTTACAATCTCTGCGAGTCGCGAGTCGAATTCATTCCATTTTGCGAGAATCTCTAGCTTTGAAGCCTGCAGGACCCATTTGTAGATTCTTTCATTCCAATCGTCATCTGCGATGTTGAAACATGTAGCGAGTGCCATTACTATATGCTCACATATTGACCGAACACTATGCTCTCCAAGTGATTTCCTAGTGAACTCTTCTTCCATTAGATGCTCCACAATAGCTCGTATCTTTTCACCACACCATAAGTGGTACTCAGCCAGGTACTTGAAGGTCAGTCTAATCACTCCGATTGATGATACGTGTTGTATATGTTGTTCGGGTTTATCTTTCCTTTGAATAAATTCATTCAGTCTACACAATTCCCTTGAGTTTCAAGAAGACTAACAGCGGTGTTGTAATAATGAGGCTAACCAAAACAACCAAAACGAATGCCAATGGATCCTGTTCCAATGGCAGATCGACATTCATCCCGTAGATCGAAGCAATGAGTGTTGGAACGCTCACCAACAAGGAAATTGATGTGAGAGTCTTCATAACCTTGTTCAGGTTATGTCCCACAATTGTGTCATACTGGTCCATTGCATTAGCAATGAGAGTTCTATAGATTTCACTTAGTTCCAACTGCTGTTGGAGGTCGACTTCAAGCTCTTCAAGACGATCCTCGTCAAGTACAAGTCTTCCGAAGCTCTGGAGTCTCTTCATCCGACGTAGTACTTTCATATTCGACTTCAACGCGGCTTCCATGTAGATTGCATCTCGCGAGAGCTGGAAGAAGCGATCTATTTGAGAGGGGTATAACTCTTTGAGAATTCGATCTTCGGTATCGTGTATTGTAGCCTCTATGAGATCCAGCATTGTTTCAAAGCTATGAATGACAATCTCCCAAGTATTATAGATCACTCCACTTACTGTTGTTGTCCGTCGCAACACCCCTCTGAGGCGTCTCTTTCTCAGCGGAATGTCCTCATTCTGAACTATGATAATATCTCGCCCGTTTGTAAAGAGTCCAATAGGATTTGTTGAGTACTCCCGATCCTCACTCTCCAAGTCCACTGGGACGCGAAGCACTATCATAATGAATTTATCTTCAATCTGAAGTCGGGGCCGTTCATCCAAGTCTTGCAGGTCTTGTAGGTCTTCTAAATCGACCTCAAATTTCACGGATAACTCGGCAAGAACATCAGGCCAAATACCAACTACTTGAATCAGCAAAGGTTCGTCTGGTGCGCTCTCTAGGTCGGGATACTCGATCCCACTCTGCAGTGCAGTGATAGTAAGCATACTGGCATCTGATTTTTCCGCCGTCGTCATCGAGCTCACCTCTATCCATCTTGCTTCTCCTCATTTTCTAGTGTGTGTGTTATGCATGAGCGGTTCGAATCTTAGAACCTCAGAATGCTGTCGGGTGTCGCACCCTTAACGAAGCAATAAAGATTCTCTCTCTATCGCTTTTAGGGTTTTCCGCCAGAGTAGGCATGTATCAGATGACAACGCTTTCGACTTCGACCTTTCTATTCTTTTGGCTGAGCGTATCTGAAGGTATTTTCTTACCGCCATGAAGTTCAGCTTCCTCTTCACCCCGATAGAGTGCATCTGCAATTCTAGCCATCGCATCTGCCTTCATAATGCCTGATCCACTTGCTCCAGTAAGAACTAGCACACCGCAGTCATAGAACACAAATGGTATAGCATCCGGACTGTAGCTATAACCACCGGCCCAGCTTCCAACTGGCCGCGCACCCTCAAATGAGGGGAAATACTTCGAAAGGACAGGATAGACGCTGTTTTCATAGTATGCGCTCTCTGGGCTATTGTAGTCTGGAGTCTGAATGTAATCGTATCTTCTTCCAATCTTATCTCCACATCCTATCCAAAAGCCACGCTCTTGTACTTGAGGCCGGAAGTACACACCTGCTGATGGTAGAATGGTGAATGGAATCGTGTTCATTTCATTGAATCCGTTTGTGTCCAATAATTGCTCCATGCCTGGCTTTCCCTCCGCATGAAGGACATAGATGTGTCTCTTCTTAGCTTTGGTTCTGCTGTCCATTCCTATCGGATCAAGAAGCTCGTTAGTCCAAGCACCAGTTGCTAGGACGACTACTTCGGCGCGGATTATTCCGTCCTTTGTCTTTACACCTGTCACTCTTTTGTTCTGCCAAACATATGGTTCTCCTGGTAGGTCGAGTTTGGGATCAGCTTCTAGCAGAAGGCTCTCAACATTAACATTGAATCTTGATTTGACATTAGATAGTTTCTTGAACTCTTCGAAGTACCACTCGACGAGTCGTGTAGGATCCAGGACGCCACAATCAGCACCAAACAAGCCATAGTCGACTTCTTGGAGATTCATCAGCTCCGCCTCCTCGTCGTTGGAGAAGTCCACATTGAGGCTTGGAATCATTTCTTTAAGCTGGTTCTTATCATACAATTTGTAATGGATGCCAGACTTCTCCATTCTTTTCATCCAATTTTGAACACTCTCATGATTGAACTGAGAATCACTCAGAAGCCAGAGATATCCACATTTTTCGAAAAGAAGCTCATAACCAATATCATTCTGGACGTGCTCAAAATACTTGATGGATGTATCAGTCAGCAGCTGATTCGTTGAAGACGCAAACATGTTCCTGACAGCAGCTGCGCTCATAGCCGTGTTCGCCTGGCCTGCCATTGACATTCTATCCAGCAGTAGGATCTTCTTGTCTGGACTATTCTTCTGAAGATAATACGCCGCTGCAACTCCAATAACGCCTGCGCCCACTACAACAATGTCAAATGATTCCTCCGCTGACACTTCAGCTACCTCCAAGTCAGGCCGCGGTGGTTGTATGCGCGCCTAAAACATTTTGCCCTCGGTCATTTGGGCAAATTGAGTATAACCGCTTTGATTGCATCAACAATGGATCCAAGTGGCATCGTTGCTAGATCGGGATTCTTCTTTTCGATTGCTTGTTCTGGAAGAGGAGGTAGGTGAATAAAGGTCGCTAATAGATTCAGTTCATTATTACTAATCCACTCCATGACCTTGTAGATAAGCCAGTTGCATCCATATACGCCTGCATGGTAGCTGACAAACGCTGGAATATCCTGCTCCTCAATTGCCCTAGCCAAGGGATGTGGATCCAAATTGGTGAAATACGCTGGAGGGCCTTGTTCGGAAATCACATCTGTTTCAGGGATGTTCTCATAGTTGTCTGGCCTCTTGATGCTCTGAGTGTTTATCGCTATTCTTTCGATTGTTATTGCTGGTCTATTTGCCTGGCCTGTACAAAGAAGAACGTCGGGGGAATGGTCGTCTACTAGTTGTACTAGAATTGGGAACGCGTTATTGTAGTCTAAAGGTAGAACTTCACCAGTAATCTCGTATTTGCCAATTATCTTACCATCGATAATTCTCGCTAATTCAGCTGATGGATTGACTGAATATCCATCAAAAGGCTCAAAGCCTGTGATCAGAAGTTGCCTCATCACAACACCGGAAATGCATTATTCACGCTGTCTATTGAGTGCTGCGTATTGACTAAATTGGAGTTAATGCCTGAATAATGAACCATGCCCCAAGCACTATCTGAAATATCCCAATCCCTACGTTAACCCAGTTGATATCTCCAGCAGTAGCTCTTCTAGATGCTTCATCAGAGCTAACCGTCAGAAAGGCACCAAAAAGAAAGTCGGTAGAAATGTGTGTGAAGTAGAGGAGGACACCAGCGAGAAAAACTGTACCTACTCCAACCTGCAACTCAGCCACTAATATTGTTACATTCGCCAGTCCGATACCAAACCACCAAAGAAGGAAGTAGGGGCTAAGGATGCTGACAATTGCACCTTGAGTTGTCGCTTCCACAAGCGTAGCGATACTTGTTTCAGAAGATAGCTCTTCTCGCTCTTCTTGAGTAATGTGCTTGTAGTCTTTGACCGCAAGGAACCCAAATCCAATAATGACTAATCCTCCAAAGCCAATCAATATGTCAACAGTGAACGGATCTAGGGTTAGCGCTTGAACACTTAGTATAATGGCTGCAAGTATTCCAAGTTCTACTACTGCGTGACCCAGCATAGGAAGTATTCCATGAAGCCTATCCCTGCGACTTGCTTGCATGACAACTGCAGCAGATAGGGGCCCAGGAGCCAATGCTCCTGTCAGAGAAAGGCCGAACCAAATAGCAAGGATCTCAACTACTCCCATGTGTCATCAAACAATTCAGCTATTGCAGCACTCAAAAAAGTAATGCTATAGCTCTGGGCATAGCTGAGGACTATACCCCTGTGTATCACCTGTATTACAGACATTATACAGGCGTTTCTAGAAAGCCTTAAGAGCGTCTTCAACGGAACCGATGCAATCTCGGAGCTGCACGCAAGTGAAACAAGTCCAGATAGTAGTACCCTTCGAGAAAACCGAAGCGGTTTACGACTTTCTTCTTGATGTTCTCATGGTCAAAAACATCATGAAGTTCACATCCGACAATGCCCATCTACTCACATTTAGGATTCCAGACGATGCTGCGCTAGAGACTATGGAGAAGCTCAAATCTCGCGGGGTAGGAGTAGAATATGGCTTCATCGATATACTCGACCTAAAGGCATCTCTTCCACGGGAGAGTGAGGAAGTCCGAGAGGGAAGAATGCAAAGAGAGGCCACTCTTGCTGTTGAAGAGATCTACGAGAATGTGAAATCCCATACATCTCTTAGCTTCGATTTCCTTGCTTTCACAATCTTTGCAGCAGCAATGGCTGGTTTTGGACTTATTCTCAACAACGTAACTATAATTGTTGCTTCAATGCTACTTTCACCTCTAATGGGGCCTATGCTTGGTGTCGCCTTGGGCTATGTGGTTCAAGACCGCAATCTGTTTGTGAAGGGCACAGTCAATGAGCTTATTTCATTAGGCCTATCTCTAGCAATAGGAGTCATTCTTGCCTTAATAATGGCTGTGGCAAGTCCAGACTTCATGAGACTCATAGAGAATGATGTTTCTGCAGGAATTTACACTGAAATCACAAGACGTGGGGGAGTGCCAGACACCTTCCCATTCTCACCTTGGGATATTGGGGTTGCCATATTCTCAGGCGCTGCTGTAGCAATATCAGTTACTAAAGGCGATATGTCCTCACTTGTAGGAGTTGCTATCTCAGCTGCTTTAATGCCGCCAGCAGTAAATGCAGCACTCATGATTGTCCTTGGAGCACTCACAGCATCTTCTGTTGGAGTGACTATAGGAATCAATTCTTTCCTGCTACTTGGAATGAACATTATTCTTATCGACGTATTTGCCATCGTGATGTTTAGAATCAAAAGATTAACCCCCATGGCAGACAAGTCGGCAACGTGGAGAGCGGTGACCAAGTTCCGACAGACCCGCTCTGAGAGTCTCTATCACATTACAAATGAAGAATCAATGAGCAAACCAGCTTCGGCTGAACAAGCTGCAGCAACCTTTACGCCTGCACCAGCTGTAGCCGCCAAACCGGATGAATCAACTGATGATTCGGATACTTCTAAAGGATCGTAAGCATTGGGTAGGCACCCAGTAATACATACCTTCTTAGAATGTTTACCAAGGTTAACTTTCGATTGGAGTTTTTAGAGTTGAGCATCGGTAAGGGAACTAAGAACAAGCTATTCAAGGGTCTAACTGAGCATGATGTGCTCACATTTGAAGAGGAGAAAATGCGTTATCAGCGAAGAATGGGGAGAAAGGTCACAGATCTCGAGTTCCTAAGACACCTATTGATGACTGCCTCTAGGCCACTGATCTCAGTCAAAGAAGGAGTTTCTGACGGGTATCTTGCAGGGAGTCGTCCCATCTATGACAAGAATGAAACTCTACTTGAGCGATATCGAGGACAAGCTAAAGAGTAAGTTATCTCTGTATATCTATGAAGCTTTATAGAATGGGAATCATAACTTATGCCATTATTGCCCATAAAACCGTGCAAGAAATTCCTTGAAGTATGGGCACAGACTGCCCATCCAGAATAAATTGCCAAAACATTCCTTTGCCAGCGCCTTGCGTTCAACCCGGCACTCAAAGTTACGCTCCCCATCAAAAAACGCACAGAGATCGCTTTCCATACTCGAATCTTCGTAGATTTTTCTCCTGACCTCCCTCATCAGATTGGAGTTGCTTGAGCTTAGCCATTCTGCTGCCTTGCCCATTAACTCTTCAACCGACTTAACGATTTCAGGATCCGGTTCTACTTCTTGAGCCCATTGAGCTACCAGTACACTTACATCGGCGTTGAAGGCTGAAAGCGGAAATCCAATTTCGTCGGATACTTCTCTTGCACGTTTGTAGAATGCAATTGCATCATCGAACTCCCCAGTTAGGAAATGGGCATCTCCAGTTAGGAATAGTGCCAAGACCAGAAATGACTTCATCCCGGCATCCTCAGCGAGTTTGATGGATCGCTCATAAAGATCTGAGGCTTCTCCCATGTTACCTTTCCGAAGCTCGACATCTCCCAAATTGGCTGTTGCTGTTGCGATCCCTATGATGTATTCTGCTTCCTGGCTTATCTCCAGAGCTCGTCTGTTGTAGGTTTCCATTTGGTCGATTTGACCAAGCGTTCTATCTATCTCACCCACGTTGATTAGTGTCTTAGCCAAGCCAACTTGGTTGTTTAGTTGTTGCTGAATTATGAGAAGTTCTTCAAAAATATCACGAGCATCTTGAAGTTGTCCAATGTTTAGCAGCATGACTCCTTCGGTATTCTTGGCATCAGCCAAACCCTGCTCATAGCCCATGTTCTCGTATTTATTGATAGCCACAGCAATAAGCGTCTTGACACGATCATATTCATGTCTGTCGACTAGTATTCGTCCTCGAATGGATGTTATGTCAGTCAGCGCTAATTGATGATTCAAGTGCCTTGCCGTATCTTCAGCAGAGTCGAGTCGTATGAACGCTTCTTCCCATGAGATTGATCTACTTGCGATATAGGCATGGATGATTCTTGCTCTCAGCAGAGCCGCTTGAACCATTGTTCTGATTTCCTGATTCTTGGCTGATTCCTTCGTTACTTTTTCAATGCTCTCACTAGCAACCTCTGTAGCATGATCCGTATATCCCAAATCAATCAGAACCGCAGCAAGCTCTCCAGATAGCTCAGCGAACACGATATAGTCTTTTGACTGCCAAGCTTGATTCGTAATGTTTCTCAAATTGTTCAACCATCTTGGATCCAAGCTTTGCCTGCAATATGCAGCGGCTGCATATCCTTTGCATGCAAGGTTCGTGGTCCCTCGAGCAAGCACTTGATTGAATCCATATTTGCCTCGCAGGAAACTGGCTTTGGCACACATAGCCAAGAAGGCATCACTTCGGTTTCTCCATTCTCCACTGCCTACAAATTCAAGGAGCACATCAGTGAATTGCTTAAAGGGATCCTTGTCAGTTCTGCGTTCTGCTGTCATTCGGCTTTCGAGCTGTTCTATCTCAGAAGGCTCCAAGCCCTGAGAATACATCATGAATTCGGGTATGATTGGATTCTCTGTCAATATTTCTCATTCACCGCTTCAAAGCAATGGTTCTCTGGACGCTTGCTTCTGAAAGGCCTCATAGACCTTGTCAAAAGACTTCTATGAAAACTGTTCGCGGAGTTTTCAAAGGGTCAACTCATTTTTATTTCATCCTATGATGCCTAGGCAGAGGCACGAAGCCTCCTGTCTGGCGCCACTTTCCTTATCAAATCAATCAAATCATACATACTAAATGGCTTTTGCAGGTGTGCCCGTGCTCCTGCTGCTAGTATGGTTTCTATGTACCCCTCAACCAGGTCGGATATCGCTATTATAGAGATGGATGGGTCAATGTCCAATAGGTCTTCGACGACTCGAATACTCTCTTCATCAGAGAGCTCTAGGTCCAAGAGTACAATGTCAGGTTTCTTCTTAATGCAGGAAAGGAGAAGATCAGCTCGATTTGTTACTTCGTCGATGACCGAGAATCCTGCATCCTCAATTGCCATTTTCAATAGCACTCTAAGGAATGGAACGTCGCCTCCGATTATCACATTTACAGTGGAGTCTGCCTTCAACTGCCATGGCAACCCCCTGTATTCAAATGATAACTCACGATTCGAACCTCAGTCGGAAGCCGCTTTCTCAACAAGATCAAGCATGTGACGAATTGTGACCGGCTTTAAACCAAACGAGCGTGCTCCCCCGTTCAATGCCTGGTCACGTACATTGGCATCCGCACTGATGAATACAATCTTTGCACTTGGCTCGATATCAAGCATCTCTTTCATTGCCTCTAGGCCGTCCTTATTGGGCATTCTGTGGTCTAGAATGATCACTTCAGGCTTAGGATCCATATCTGTATACTTCCTAACAGCCTCTTCACCATCGAATGCGTCTGCGATTACTTGATGCCCCTTTATCGCAAAGACGTCTTTGTAGAGCCTATGCAGAATGGCTTCGTCGTCTATAATGAATATGCTGACCATTGTGCTTGTGCCTACCTTTCGATGTCTTGAATCTCCGGTATCGTGCCGCTGCCTCTCGATTCATCAGGTACAGGGCGAATTCACTGTAGTGATACCTTAGTTTCCTCCTTCGCGTTATAAATGATATGTGGCTGGTTTGCAGTCACAGAGTTCTTTGCCCGGATTTCATTTGTTTTTGTCCTTAAGTGGAAGGGTATGTTAGGCAGTTGAATTACAGGATCTCAGTGCAAGAAACTTAATGCCATGCTGATTTGATTGGCCATTATTCTTTTTTTGGGATATCAACTCCTCTTACTTTTCTCCCTCAGACATTGACTATTTTTGGAAAGGTTTCCACATTTATCTAATTCGTGATATATCTAATATTTTCGATATTCTTTTATTATATTATTCCGCATATGCAGTATTAATATCTCCTATTATGGGGAAACTCATCTCGGCATCTCATTTCTAATAATTGAGAATTGTTCATGCTTGATGCATACAATAGATGCTACTTTTGCAGAAGTCTGAATTTCGTTCCGATCTGCCGTATTCAGTTTCCGAGTACACTCATTCATTCCTTGCTGCTTGGGGGTGGGAAGCTATACTCACTTAGCGTGTACTGCTACCCTTTTCCGAGGATAATCCTGCTTATTTACTATCTTTTCTATGGCACAGATAGTATGACACGGTTTTAGAGTATACGCCAGTATTTGGCAGTTGACTATCGATCTCAAATTCTCGTTGTGGCTTGCTTTTTTTCGTAAATTTCACTGGTAAACATGTGTATACTTGTGCTATTACTTTATTCCGCATTATACCTTA
>JBHLQK010000040.1:0-17399 GCA_048884925.1 Candidatus Thorarchaeota archaeon | reverse complement strand
CGTGATGTCCCACCGCAGACCTTTGTAGAGGGCTTGGAGATGACAAAGAAGTACATTGAGAAAGGGAAGGCTCCGCTTTACGAAACACTGGGGGTGCGCAAGTAATGACAGAACCAGCAGCAGTGAAACTGAGTGACATGCTAAAGAAGAGTAAAATTCTGTCATCTGGGCATAGGATGTGTGCTGGGTGTGCTGCACCCACAGTCGTGAAGCTCATGGGCATGGCACTCAGGGGCCCAACCATAGTGTGCGAAGCTACTGGGTGTCTGGAAGTTGCCACGACCATATATCCATTCACGGCATGGGAGATCCCATGGATCCATGTTGCCTTTGAGAACGCCTCAGCAGTAGCATCAGGTGTGATAGAGGCAATGGACGTTATGCGAGAGAAAGGACGTGTTGACAAGGGGCATGTGGATGTCATCGCAATAGGCGGGGACGGAGGAACATTCGACATCGGTTTTGGTGCTCTCAGTGGAATGCTTGAGCGAGGACATGATGTAGTTTACATGGTCTATGATAACGGCGCATACCAGAACACCGGCATCCAACGCTCTGGAGCCACCTTGCCGGGTCAAGAAACCACTACCTCATGGGCTGGAAAAGTGGAGCCAGGCAAGAGAGAACGCAAGAAGCCAATCGCCGATATCGTCGCTGCACACAAAATACCCTATGTCGCCACCGTTGACCCGTACCACTATCGAGACTTCATTACAAAGTTTCGAAAGGCAATCGAGGTCGATGGGCCTGCCTTTATTCATGCCTTTTCTCCATGCCCACGTGGCTGGAGGTCACAGACAGGAAAGAGCATTGAGCTTGCCAAGTTGGCCGTAGAAACCGGTATCCACCCACTCTTTGAAGTGATTGATGGTGAGGAATGGATCATGTCAGGTCCTAGCAAGAACCTGAAGGAACTCAAACCGCTGGAAGAATACTGGGCAACTCAGGGCCAGTTCAGGCACTTGAAAGACCCGAAGTGGGATGACTTCAAGAAACAGATTCAAGACCAGGTCAACCATGACTGGCAACTCCTGAGAAAACGATGTGGCTTGGAGTAAATCCTGGCTTGGAGGGGCGCTAGGGCGCTCCCTCTTCCTTCATCTATTCCTCAAAATCGATATATCGATTCGTGGTCTGCATATACGAAGGGATTTGAACTACACGATGAAAGGAATCTTCTATGACCTCAATACTCGTAAGCTACTTCTAAAGAAGATGAAGCTTGGTCGCAAATACTCGATGATCAAGTTTAGAGAAGACTGGGAGATTCCGGAGATATCTCATTCAAATCAAATCCAAGTCAAGTCACGTTTCTCTGGAATCTGCACATCAGACCTTCATCAGATTGATGTGAATTTGCCTTACTCCGCAACCATTCTGGCCAAGAAAATCAATCCATTCCCTATGGGACATGAGGTCGTTGGAGAAATAACTCAGATGGGAAACGACGTAGAGGGCTTTGAACTTGGAGACCGTGTTGTTCATTCCCCTGTGGCGTATTGCGAAGCTTACGGATTTGAGCTGTGTCCCAGCTGTCAACGCGGCTATCATGAGAGCTGCTATGCAATTGTTGGAGTAGGCGATGGCTCCGAACTAGAGGAGTCCTATGGAGGCAGAGGCGGGTTCGGTGGATTTAGTGGCGGTGGTTTTAGTGAGTATTTTGTTGGGTTCGCCAAGCAATTCACAAAGGTACCAGACACCCTACCTGATGAGATAGCTGTTCTTTCAGAGCCATTTGCAGTAGGTTTACACGCTGTGGCCAAGAATCCGCCAGAAAGCAGTGATACAGCGGTTGTGATAGGTGCAGGGATTATTGGACTCATGATTGTTGCCTCCATTCGGCACTTGGCCCCTGAATGCAGAATCATTACGCTTGCGCGATATCCCTTCCAAGCCGAGGCTGCGAGAAAGCTAGGGTTTCATGAAATCATAATTGAAACCTCACGGGATGAGATATACAATCGAATTGCTGAACTCACAGGGGGCATTCTACTCAAGCCGCGATTGGGAAAGAGAATTCTCTATGGCAACACAGGTCCAGACATCATATACGATAGTATTGGAACTGGTGCTACGTTGGACGACGCTCTTCATTTGGTAAGGAGCAATGGAAGGGTAATCGCAGTAGGAATGGCTTTCAGTGAGATGCGGAAGACTGACTGGGCACTCCAAGTGTACAAAGAAATTTCAGTCATAGGTTCGATGATGCATGGTATGGAAACGATAGACGGAGAAGAAGTTGAATCAATGGAAAAGGTGTTAGAAATCCTCAATAAGAACCAGTCAATTTTTGAAGGCCTTGTAACGCACAAATATGCAATAGATGACTACAAGTCAGCATTTGAAACAAGCTCCCAAAAAGGAAAGACTGGAGCAATAAAGGTCGCTTTTGAGTTCCGTCAGTGAGTAATTCCACTCGGAATGGATAAATCCAGCCGTTCCATCTAGGTAGGAGAGGACAGAGAAAATGACTATGCTGACAGGAGGCGAGGTCCTCGCTAAGTGTCTCGTTGAGGAAGGCGTCAAGTATGTCTTTGGAGTCCCCGGAGATCAGTTGTATCCGCTACTTGACTCATTGCACGCCTCAGATGGGATAGAGTTCATAACATTCAGACACGAACAGGCAGCGGCACATGCAGCAGATGCCTGGGCAAGAACTACAGGCGAACCCGGTGTGTGTCTTGGCACAGTTGGACCAGGAGCAGTGGATCTTGTACCAGGTGTGTACCCTGCATTTGCAGATAGCATTCCAATGATTGTGCTATGTGCCCAAAATCAGTCGTGGAGAATTCATCCAGATCATGGTTGCACTCAGGGTCTTGATCAGCTGAATCTCTTCAGGCCTATAACGAAATGGGGTGCAACTATTTCGCATTGGCAGAGGATTCCTCACCTAGTACATTGGGCTTTCAGGGAGGCGCTTGCAGGTAGACCTGGCCCAGTTTTCCTCGATGTGCCATCCGATGTGCTCTATCTCAAATGTGGGGAAAATAGCTTGGAAGATGGCATAGTGCCCAAGAATCAATATAGAATGACTCGCCCACCCATTGGAGACCCCAACCTCATATCTGAAGCGGCGAACATGCTTCTCAAGGCTCAGTTCCCACTGGTTCATGCTGGTGGTGGTGTATTGACGTCTGAAGCTTCAGAGGAATTGATTGCCATTGCTGAGCATCTTCAGGCTGCTATCACTACATCAATAGGAGCCCGAGGCGCAGTCCCTGAGGACCATCCTCTATTACTTGTGCCAGCTGGTTTCGGAGCAATAGGTGCTCAATGTCAATCAGATATGGTGCTTCTTGTAGGAGGGAAACTAGGGGATTTAGATTTCTGGGGTAGAGCACCAGGATGGGCTGATTGTGCTGACCAGAAGCTGATACAGATAGATATAGCTCCCGAGATGATCGCTTTGAACCGAGTGGTTGACTTGGGAATTGTGGGAGATGCAAAGAGTACACTTGCTGAACTGCTGAAGATAATCAAGACAAAGCCAAAGGCTAAGCCAAGACCCGAGATGACTGATTGTCGAGAAGCCCAAGATAATTGGCTTGAGGAATTCGTGGAACAGGGCAAATCAGACGAAACGCCAATCCATCCTCTCAGACTTGTACAGGCGGTCCGGGACTTTTACCCGCGAGATGCAATATCAATAGTTGATGGTGGCAATATTGCGGTATGGGCAATCTACCTCAACAGGATCTTTGAACCCAGGACTTTCTTGTGGCCTTCCGATTCAGGACATCTAGGGGTTGGCACTGGATATGCCATTGGATCAAAGCTTGCAAATCCTGACAAGGATGTGTATGTTATCTCTGGAGATGGTGCGTTCATGTTTAATGCCCAGGAACTTGAAACCGCAAGACGGGTGAAAGTCCCATTCACTGTTATAGTGGCAAACGACAGAGCGTATGGAATGATCAAGGCAGGTCAGAAAGGTCTCTATGAAGAGAGGTATGTGGGCGTTGACTTCGTAGATGTCAGATATGATAGAATCGCAGAAGCAATGGGCTGCTTTGGCATAAGAGTTGAGAAGCCTGAGGAAATTACACCTGCTCTTGAGAAAGCAAAGGAGTCAGGCTTGCCTTCAGTCATCGATGTCGTGATAGACCCCGACATCAATCTGATTCCACCTGATTTTGACTCTGTGGCCTCTATCTGGCTAGAGGGCTGCCAGTTGCCAGGTGATGAGTAATTGAAAGCTGCGGTATACGAGGGTGCAGATGACATCCAAGTGAAGGATGTCCCAGAACCAGATATTGGTCCTTCCGATGTTCTGGTCAAGCCCAAGTATGTAGGGATTTGTGGAACAGACCTGAGTGCTTGGGAGTATGGCATGTACGAAGGCGGTCTGATAATGGGCCACGAGTTCACGGGCGAAGTTGTTGATGTTGGAGATGAAGTAGGCAGATGGAAGAAGGGGGATAGAGTAGTTCCGAACTCTCTGATTCCTTGTGGGAACTGCTCATTTTGCAAAAAGAATAGATACTCGTTATGTGAAGATATGCAGATGGTCGGCATTTCTATGAATGGAGGACTCGCTGAGCTAGTTGCACTCCCCAATGTTGTATTGCACCGACTCCCCGACTCAATTGATTTCAAGACTGGCGTGTTCACAGAACCACTCTCCATTGTCATCAGAGGATTCAATAGAACTACATTCGAGTCTGGCAATACTGTTCTTGTTCTAGGCACAGGCCCTATCGGTTTGCTCAGTCTGCAGTTTGCTCGATTAAGGCGAGCGTCTGCCATCTACGCATCAGAATTGAAACCAGCAAGACTTGAGATGGCAGAAAGAAGTGGTGTATTGGCAGCCATTAACCCCAAGAAGGATTCAGTATCTCTCAGGATAGAGAGCTTCACAGGGGGCAATGGCGTAGATTTGGTCATAGAATGCACCGGTGCACCCAGACCCACTGCAGAAGCATTTCAGCTTGTCAAGAGGGGGGGGACAATCTTGGTACTCGGAATCAGTGAAGAGCCTGTAGAGGCTGACTTCATGACCGGAGTGCTCAACGAGCTGAATGTCCAATTCAGCTATTTAGGCTATGCAGAATTTCCTCAGGCAATAGATCTGCTTGAGAGCAAGAAAATCGATCCAACACCCTATATCACGAAGATTGTTCCACTGGAGCATGTAGTCGAGGAGGGGTTTGAAGCACTAGCCCACCCTGACAGTGATGAAGTGAAAGTGCTTGTTGAGATATAACAGGAGGAAAATAAATGGCAGACAGAATGGAGCTTGGAAATGACAAATACCTTGAGCTATTCAAGAAGAATCTCAATCAGGATGAGGAGTACATGAATCTCGCAGCGAGTGTTAATGACTCCTATACTCTTGTTCTACAGGCAGAGCCGGATAAGGGAATAGGAGACACCAAGGTCGTTGGATTCGAAATAAAAGAGGGAAAGATGACAGATATCTGGACTGGTGAACGTGAAACCTCTTTCATCCTAAGTGCACCTTATCGAGTATGGGTTGATATCCTGCTTGGAAAGATTAGCGCAAACAGGGCGTTCATCACTCGGAAGCTCAAGATAAAGGGCAACATGCCGAGGCTTCTTAAGACAGCAAAGGCAACTGATCGTCTGGTGCAAATCTTGCGCGAGATGCCCACAGAGTTCCATGGCGACTATAGCGAATACTCCTTTGGTTGAGAAGACACAACTTAAGGAGTGGTTCTGCAACAATCAAGGTTGATGTCCGAGTCTATAGTATTCGGTCCGGGAAGACCGCTGATAATGGGACACCGTGGCGACTCCACCAAGGCTCCAGAGAACACCATATTATCTCTCAAGGCGGCACTAGAGGTTGGCGTGGATTTTCTAGAAAGCGATTTGAGGTTGACTCATGATAATGAGCTTGTCCTTTTTCATGATGATGATATGGCAAGGACAACAGGAGAACCTGGTTCAGTAAAGGATTGCACACTAGAAGAACTCCGTCAGTTGGACTTCGGCAAGATGTTTACTCAGGATGGCATCAGCTATCCTTTTCGCAATAAGGGACTGACTATCTTAACTCTGAGAGAGGTCTTTGAGGAACTTGGGGATGTAAAGATAAATCTGGATATCAAGGACCTAGATGCCAGGACACCGCACCTACTCGCCGCTATGATTGACGAATATGATAAACGAAGCTCCGTAGTTGTTGCATCCTTCAATCCAATCCAGATGAAACGATTTAGAACCACCATGCCTGAAGCAATTACATCAGCTCATCCAGGAGAGGTCAGGAATTTCGTATTGGGAACCAAACTCCGAGTGGAGACTCTACTCTCAAGAAACATCCAGTTTCAAGCATTTCAGGTCCCCGTAAAGTACGGATTGCTGTCTATTGTCAATGAAAGGTTTGTAGAACAAGCACATCAACGAGGGATTGCCATCCACGTATATACCATCAATAAGCGGGAGGAGATCGAGTGGCTTATCGAGCTCGGTGTTGATGGCATCTTCACAGATGAGCCAGTATTGATGCGCGAGGTGCTTTCAGAGCGGGGCCTGCTATAGAAATCCCATAATATCAAAACAACATGTGTCAATCTCTGATTGCGTAGAAAATCACTAGGAGTAGGGAGAGGCAAAATAGCTTAATATGTGCCATCATGGGGATTACTCTTTGAAGTCACTCGGAACTCAATACGGGGACCGGGATCTGACAAAGACCGTGTTGGTGAATTAATCTATGACCTGTTCAGAATACGATGCAGCTGAAGGCAAATGCGGGGTAGATGGCTTCAAGTTCTACACAGGCATGCAAAAGCCCTGTGAAACACCGGGAATCAGCAGGGAAAAGTGTCCCCGATTCGCGATGTCATAGCTGAACACTGCATTCAGAAACCCCGACGGGGCTGAGCCCGGCTAGGGTGTCAGGCGTCAGTCCTACTTCTTTCTTATTTCTATAGTTAGACTAATTGAAACAGGTTTCGTAGACATAATAATGGCATATAGGATACGAATCAGGGGACACTTCTTGTAATTGATGCTGAGTTGGACATGTTTTCTAACTACATCTGTACTTAGAAGGCAAACACTTTCGGCCAGCTCCGTTGGGAGTCTGTCCGAGGATTTGTTAAAAGCGAGTAACGAAAGGGGACTTTGGGACCAACACAATAGGAGGCTACCGGGATTCCGAAGAAATCTCTCTCAAGAAAACCGTTCATGCTGATGCTTCAGGATGACTCTGGCGAGGTATTGCCTGTGAAGCTAGATCCGTCACTAGTTGCTAGCGATAGTGCTATCATAGTGCTTGACGAATATAACGACACATGCTGGGTCTTCGTTGGACGTGCGGTAAACATGCCCACGCGGATGCATGCACTCCGTATTGGCAAGAGTGTTGCAAAGTCAGGCTACAAGATAGGGATTACCAACATTGGAATGGCATCTACAAACTACGTGGAGATGCTGGAGAAAGATGCTGGCGACCCCGAGGTTGCCGCCGCCATTGATAGATTTAAAGAAGCAATTACAAAGAAGTGGCGATTTGAAGACCAATTCTTGGCATTTGATCCAGGTCCTGGGCCCACACCAGCGAGTGAGAAGCGGCCATCCAGACTAGCACCTGAACCAGAGCCGGCGCCAGCAGTTCCAGATACTCCCACCGTCACAGCTACAACAGTCACTGCAGAACCTGAACCCGCTATCTCAGAACCTGAGCCAGTTGTTGCCGCTCCAGCGGGATCAGCTGAACAAAAGACTGCATTCCTAATCTATGCAGCTGTCCGAAATGCAGATTTAGTCTATACTGAGCGTTTCGAGCGAGATGGCAAGATGGGTGTTAAAATCGAAGCTCCAGGCGTGATGGTGATTGAGGCAGTACAGGAAGGTGACGACCTTCATATCGATCCGGCTGACTTCGGCGGATCTGATGAAGCATCTCAAATCAAGTCCGACTATGAATCATGGGTTGGCAAACTCTAGCCTACCCATTTTCCAGCAGCAGACTTGATGGGAGATAAGATAGGTTGGGGCCTCAAACAGGTCCCCTTCAATGTATATTTAATCTATTCTACTAGTTGACGATACCAGTATGTAAACTTCTGTCTGAAGCCCAAACTCTCATAGAGATGAATAGCTGATTCATTGTCCGCTTCCACTTGGAGATAGGCCTCTTGAGCACCCATATCCTTTGCCCACGAAATCAACGCACGATTTATTGATTTGGCGACTCCTTTGCGCATGTGCTCCTCATCAGTTCGCACTCCAAAGATACCAAGCCATCCTCGATAGATTACACCAATGGAAATTCCTATCACTGAACCCCTCTCTCGGACAGAAGTAAACCTCTTCTCAACAGGCATTCGCTCGAAGATTCCCTTCCGAACTCTAAGGACTTCTGCTGAATGACCGCTAATACGAGAGTACGAGGAGAACCACTCGTTATTTGGTTCCGACGACATCTCCACTTGATATCCTCCACTTATCTTGAGAACGTCCTCAATCCGACAGGTGTGAACATATGTCTTCATTTCATAAGCGAACCCGCGTTGTGCGAGGGCATCATCCAAACCTCTGGGTATGCTGGCTTTGCTCATTTGGAATCTAGGAATTAACTCTCGATTTCTATAGAAATTAATTACATACTTAATAGCTTCATCTAACGGTAGACCTGGGTCACCGAAAGGAAATACACTGTTAGCTCTTCGAGTGACGCCTGCATCCGCTCTCATTATCCAGTCTCCAAGAGGCACAATTTCCCTCGCAGGCCAGGAATGAAACGCGATTACTTCGAGGTTCCTGATTTCTTTGAGTTCCTCAGAAATTGTCAATATGAACCACGCTCCGGGCGCGCTTTATACGAAACACCCGTCCAGTACATTGATTTAATGGCTTAACATCGAACCCATCACACAGGTTGTTGATAAAATAATGGGAAGACTCCGATGGAATCCATTCCTTGGAGAGTGGGTCATTGTAACACCCAAGAGAGCCATAAGGCCATTTCAGGAAAAAGACCATGTATGCCCATTTTGTCCAGGGGGGCCTGAAACTCAAGGTAATTGGCAAGTGCTTACATTAGACAACCGATTCCCTGCTCTTAGTCCAGAATCAGGACCAACGCCTCTAGATGAGAATATTGTGATGGATGCTCCAGCATTTGGATACTGCAAGATAATACTCCTCTCTCGGGAGCATGAAGAGCAAATTGAAGACATGAATGATGAGCAGCTTAGACGCGTCTTCAATGAGTACTTGGAGGTCTTCAGAAACCTCGATAAGAAGAACGGTATTTCATACGTGGTGCAGTTTGAGAACAGAGGGAGAGCAATTGGAGTAAGCCTAGACCATCCTCATGCTCAGGTCTATGCACTGCCTTTTGTCCCTCCAAGGATAGCTAGAGAGTTGGAGCAGTCCAAGAAGTTCTGGGATAATGAAAACACGTGTCTCGCATGCAAAATGCTAGAAAACGAATTGAAGTCCTTGGAGTCACGTGTGATAAATGAAACAGACAACTTCGTTTCACTAGTCCCATTCTCAGCTCGGCTTCCCTATGAGGTCCATATCTATCCAAGAGCGCATATTTCAAGTCTGGAGGACCTAGAGGATGACCTGCTAGAGCTTGCGCAGGCCATCAGGGATATTGTTCAGAGATACTCTAAGGTGTTCGAGGAACTAGCATATGTTATGGTCTTTCATCCTCGGCCGGCAACAGGAAACCATCCATACTGGCACTTCCATGTGGAATTTTATCCGCCGTGGCGGGATCGAACAAGACTGAAGTATTTAGCAGGCATAGAGCTTGGAGCAGGCACCTACACAAATGACTCAATTCCAGAAGAGATTGCAGAGGAACTGAGAGAGGCTCTTTAGATGATTATTCCAGAGAAGATGCATGAGAGATTGCAGAGCCTTGGAACCGAATACGATAATATCTGGGTTGCAAGGGCTCCTGGGAGGGTGGAAGTGCTAGGTAATCACACCGACTACAACAGCGGCATGGTAATGGCAGCAACAATCAATCGCTTTGTTTGGGCGGGAGGAGCTTCTTCTGATGAAGTTGATATCTATTCGCTGGATTTTGATGAGAAGACCTCATTTTCTCCCAAGGGCTTACAACGGACTGACGAGCCTCAGTGGGATACCTATGTGAAAGGGGTCTATTGGTCCTTCGAGAGGAGAAAGCATGCGGTAACAGGACTGACAGGAATAATCCATGGAGATGTCCCAATAGGAGCAGGTCTTAGCTCCTCTGCCGCCTTGGAGGTAGCTATCGTGAACCTAGTCGCTGCAGTAAGTGGACTCACCATGAATCCCAAGTCTGCGGCTATGGTCGCTTTTGAAGCAGAACGGCTCTTTTGCGGAATCTCTTGTGGCGTGATGGACCAGTTCACCTCGCAGCTGGGAGATCCTAATTCACTGTTGGCAATCAAATGCTCCAATCTTCAAACAAAGAGCATAAAGATAAGCCCCAAGGTCAAGTTGGTGATAGCTGATTCGAAGGTGTCTAGGTCAGCAGGAGAAGTCCTGAATGAGCGACGAGCAGAATGCTTGTCCGCACTAAATCAGCTCAATGAGAGTGGTATGGATTTGCAGAGTCTGAGTGAGATTGAAACACATCAGTTGGATGATGTTGATGAGGTCCTAGATGAGAAACTTGCCAAACGGGTTCGACATGTTGTATCAGAGAATGCAAGAGTTAGAGAGGGAATCGACGCTCTTGAGGAAGAAGACTTGCGTCGCTTTGGAGCCCTTCTCTATGAATCGCATAAGAGCTCGAAAGAGCTATACGAGGTTTCACATCCCAGACTTGACTTGCTTGTTGACATAGCTCGAAGCCATAAAGGCGTTTATGGGAGCAGAATGACTGGAGCTGGACTAGGAGGGGCGACTCTTAGCGTGGTTGCAGATGAATATGTAGAAGAATTCAGAAAGGAGATATCAGAAGCCTACATTGCTCAGACAGGTGACGCACCAGATGTGTATATGTCTGAGATTCCTGGTGGTGTTGTGGTAGATAGGCTGAGTTAAAGGAACACCTATACGAGTCATTCATATTGGGGCTGGAGATGAATCGGAGCAGTTGACTGATGGTGTGTTATCATGCAGCAAGACAGCTTTGAAGCTATTTTGATCAGCGAAACCCACTGGGATCGGGCTTGGTATAGGACATTTCAGCAATTCAGGCTCAGACTGGTGAATCTCGTTAACGAACTCTTGGACATCTTAGATGGAGACCCTGAGTTTAAGACATTCACATTTGATGGTCAGACTGTTGTGATAGAAGACTATCTCGAGATGGTACCGCATCAGCGAGAGAGATTCAAAAAACATGTGAAAGCAGGACGTATTGACATTGGACCGTGGTATGTTCTACCAGATGTGTTTCTTGTTTCTGGAGAGGCTCTCATCCGCAATCTTTTGATGGGACGCAGAATTGGAAAAGAGTTTGGAGGGGTCGTAGATGTGGGATATATTCCAGACCCATTTGGTCATGTTAGTCAGATTCCGATGATACTGTCACAATTCAACTATAACTCTGCAATTTTTGCTCGGGGAACAGGCAATGAGATAGATGACCTCGGGGCGGAGTTCATCTGGGAGGCTTCAGACGGCAGTGAGGTCCTGACTCACTGGTTGCCCTATTCATATGGTAATGCGGCTCGGTTGCCAGAGGAAATCGGTGATGCATTGGGCATGCTTGATGACGTGGTTCAGAAGCTCAAGCCCTGGTCTCGAATAGGCACAGTTCTTCTGATGAATGGTTCAGACCATGTGTTGCCGCAGCCGCAAGTGCCTGAAGTAATTCGGACCTACAACGAGAAGTACGACGACAAAATCATCTTCGGTTCACTTCCCATGTTCATTGAGAGGATAAAGCAGAAACAAGACGCTCTCAAACGATTTCGTGGCGAGTTTAGAAGGTCCAAATATGAGAATCTGCTGTCAGGAGTGTATTCCACTCGAATATACCTCAAACAGATGAATGAGTATGTTCAGAGGTTGCTTGAGAGAACATTGGAACCATGGTGTTCAGTTGCATATGCACTTGGCTCAGCATATCCTAGAGACGAAATTACTATGGCATGGAAATATCTTCTGAGGAATCATCCCCATGACGACATCTGTGGCTGCAGCATAGATGAAGTCCATGACGACATGGTGCAGAGGTTCAGATGGGTTGATGAGATTGCAGGTGCGTTATTAGAGAACGCCCACGAAGTCATCTCAAAGGTGCATGAAGCTGAATCCACAGGAATCGTAATTGTTAATCCATCACCGAGAACGCGAGATGATGTTGTAGTACTTGAGATGGCGGTTTCTGATTTCAGGTTCACTCGACTTGGAGAAGTGCAAGTTGCAGATGAGGATTTGGTACCTGAATCCGCATTAGAGGCTGCAAAGAACGAGGTTCACATCAATAGAGTACGAGAGTTTGGCATTGATCCATCACCTTCTGAAACAAGAGAAATCAAGATCGGTGATGAAATTATCACCGAGTTTGAATTTGACTACAGTGCCGTCGCGCTTCTCTTTCCGCAATTCAAAGAACTGCTGACTCATGTTTCGACTGCCTACCGTATTAGAGTAAATTCAGCGAATAAGATTGTGGAGGTCTGGGCGAGAAAAGCATATGCTAGCAATGAGATGAAAGGAGCCCCGGCGCTCTTTGAAGCAAGTGGAAAGGAGGTCCCAGTGCAAGTACTCTCTCTTGAAACTCGAAAGGATGATGATGCTCGACTTATAGCTGACCGAGAGGAGTTCTTGACACTGGCTTTGCAGGCAGGAGAAGTCGGTGGCTTGGGGACATTGCGACTAGAATTGACTAATGCAGCTGCCGAATCGACTGCAGTTGTTAATGGCGAGGTGAAATGCTCAGATAACGTACTGGAGAACAATCTCATTCGAGTAGCAGCTTCAACTAATGGAACAATCAAATTGACTGACAAAAGGAACAGCGAAGTATACATCAGGTTGCTTGAATTCGAGGACAGCGGAGATGTGGGGGATGAGTATGACTATTGCCCTACAAAGACAAACGCGAGTATCCGATCAGGAGATTTGGAATTCGATGTGGAGATAGGACATCCCGGCCCTCTAGTAGGTTCATTAATCATATCAGGGACTCTTGAGATACCTGCTGGTGCGAAACAGGGTGGCGACGACAGAACTGAAGAAACCGTGCAATGTGAGTTCATGACAGAGATTACAATGTATGCAAACAGTCCAACCCTCCATATCTCGACGGAGTTCATCAACATCGCACAGGACCACAGACTTCGAGTCCTCTTCCCCAGTGGTACAAATGCAGAAAGAGTCCTAGCTGATAGTGCGTTTGACATCATCGAGAGGCCAATCCGACCACTTGATGATGATACAGATTGGAAACAGCCAGTTGCCCCAACATATCCTCTGAAACGGTTTGTATCACTGAACTCGGAGAAACGAGGGCTCACTATCACCACAAGGGGACTATTGGAATTTGAGGTTCTCGAAGAGCAGGGCGGGACAGTCGCGTTAACAGCACTAAGGTCTGTTGGGTGGCTCTCGAAACTTGGATTCAAGACCCGCAGAGATGCGGCTGGTCCAATCATAGAAACTCCGGGAGGGCAATGTCAAGGTCTCCATGTATTCGAGTATGCGTTAACTCCGCATGATAGAGGATGGACAGAAGAAATCCTAGGCGAGTCCGAAGCGTTTCTATTGCCCATGAATGCACTGCTTGTTCCCGGAGTAGAAGTAGCTAATGGTTTTGAGAAGGCAAGCTATGTGACTATCGAACCAGCGTGCGTTGAGCTGTCAGCCTTCAAGCAAAGTGAGGAAGGAGATGAGCTAGCTATGAGACTATGGAATTCGTCCGATGTAGAACAAGAATGCACCATAACTCTTGGCTTTGACATCAAAAAAGCAAAACCTGCACGTGCTGATGAAACCCCCATTGAGGATATGCATGTCAAGGTGAAGAAAAATAGAGTCATCGCAGCCAAAATCAGACCTCGAGGTCTCTTGACACTGCTCCTTGATGTCTAAAAGCAGGGGAAATTCACCGGCAGTTTATATACAGTTCAAAGTTCCAACACCATTCGCTTAAATATACTCGAATAGCAGTTATTAGTACATTTTCAGCAGCCGCACGCCACGGGGTATGGGAATGGTTACGACCCACAGGACTGCGCATGACAGCCGCATAGAAAATTTGTTCATGTCAGTCAATGTTGGGTCTATAGTTGCGATCGCTCTTTATGGGGTGTTCTTCTTTGGATATCTTCTCACTCATAATGAGCTCATGCAGCAGATAGAACAGGCATTCGTTGACTGGGACTTTATCGCACTTCAAAGCGTACTGGAAGCAGTCGCCGATGGAGTCATGGGAGTGACAGGTTGGGTCCGAGTGGCTTTTGGCCTTGGCCTACTTCTCATGGCACTCATGTTCATCCTGAACACTGGAGGGATTATCTTCTCAGTGTTCATCCACAAGTCATTCAGTGCCGGAGGAACTCCAACGGTCTCGTGGTGGAGGTTGAGTTTCTCAAGACTATCACTTACAGTCAGATTGCTCATCTTCATTGCCCTATACAAACTGAGTGGACTGGCAGGGTTCTCAATCCTTCAGGAGTTCTTCCCTGACAGCCCAGTCCTCAATATTGGCTTTTTCATAAGCAGCGCGTTGAGTTTCGGCACATTCGTTGTACTTGCCAGCGTGATCAAGGTAGTAGTCTATGAGGTAGGTCGTTATGAAACAATGGTCGAAGCCAATAGAATCCGAATCGCCGGTTCACTGACAGAGTACATGACCAGATGGAGAAACGAGATGATTCTGGTCGAAGAGGCACTCCTGTCAAGAGACGCTGGCTATGTGAGGGCAAAACTTGAGGATGCTACCAGGGATATGAAGTCAGACATACGCCTGCTTGAGAGGTCAAAGAGTGACCTCGCTCGAATTGCGTCGCCAAGGGGAATCATCAAGAAGCTCCTCATGGCATTTCTTGGGGTTGTGGCAATTCAGATCATCACAGATGTCGTTCTGTACATAGGATGGGGCACCGTACTTGAGTATATACTAGGGTGGATACTATCATGAAGAAACCATTGACTACGATTGTCACCAGTAACAAGGGCGGTAGTGGAAAGACTCCGATCTCGCTGAACCTTGCTGTTTGGGGACTGTCGCAAAACCCACCAATGAAGGTCCTCGTCATCGACATCAATCATACCAATCAGGATCTGTTCCAAGCCATGCAGCATCTCACTCTTGGAAACGGGGGCGGCTTTGAAACCGCCTTCTCACTCGAAAAAACAGGGACTGCATACTATCTTCCGCTCTCCGAAGAATTCCATCTTGTGCGTTCGCGAGCATTCCAGCCGCTGACACCTGCTCAGACTGTTGAGATGATAACCGAGTCCACTACCCAGTTTGCCTCACAGAAAGGACAGGGAGTCTTCAATCCTGACCTGATAGTCTTGGATGGTAACTACTGCTTCCCAAGCTATCGTATAAAACAAAAGATGGCTGTAGACTATCCGCCTTTTGTGTTCTTCAATATCTGGAGCATCACAAGTCCCCATGAGCTGCGGATGCCTAAGGATTACCGTGCGACCATCATGAACTACAAGGACTGGTTTGAGGCAGAGTCATGGGACAGCACGAATTTCATTCATGTGTTCACAGTTCTTGAGAAGGAACGAAGACTAGCGTCGGAGATGTCCAGAATAATCAAGTTTCAACGGGCGATGTACTCTGTCCCCGGCTCTGATGACCTTGCAGACCTCTATCGGAGAATTGCTGAGGACAAGACCGCCAAGGTCCAGGGCTTCTCCTTTGACCAAGTTCAGAGAGAGGTATTTTCGCCAATCTTGTCCGAGCTTGACTCTCTGTCAGTGGAAGACCCAAGCAGCTATTCTGAGGACATGATCAACGCCCGTTGGGTGGAACGCATCAACATATTCCTCACAAATCACAGAGTATTTCCAAGGAACGTATTCCCGCTGCCGCACTATTACCCATTCCTGAGGAAGGCTGTCGTCGACATGATTCTGAGAGACCGGATTGAACTACCAAAGGTCATAGAGATGTTCGGCGATTTCTACCGATGGATCAAATTGTTCATGGATCGTTATGTCAGTGATCTTGATTGAATGACGACACAACCATAAAGAACCTCTGAGTCGTATAGTGCATCATGCTCGACCCAACTCTAGACCCCATAGCTATCGTCAGAGCCTATGCGCCGATACTCCATTTTCACCCGAGAGAAGGCGAGCACTGCTGCTATCCATCTGATGCTGAGGAGATTTTCTCCAAGTATGGCTCCGACTGGACGCAGTTCATGGTTGACCCAGGTCCAAAGACGTTCCAGCCGGATGCACCATGCTACTATGAGTACTGGCTGGATGAGGACATGTTCCAGATCAAGTACTGGTTCTGGTATCGATACAACGACTTTCCGAGAGCCCCCTTCAATCGAGGCAAGCACAAGGGAGACTGGGAACATGTGGAGGTCAGATACTATCTGTTATCGTCAAAGACCCCATGTACTATCTGGTTCCTCTCATTTCATCGTGAGGCGATACTTGTGTCGTTTCCTGAATCCTATACTATTCCAGAGTTCATTCCTGAACCTATCACTGTCACTGACAACCATATCCATGTTTGGGTGGCCTTGGGGTCTCATGCGAACTTCCCCTCGCCCCACGGACCAAAGAGGAGAATAGCCCTGTTCTGGAAAGACACCACTGATGACGGAGGAGAGGTCTGGTACACGGAGCCGGTTCTGAAGTCCATCGATGACACGAACTTTGCGGACTATGAGGGAAAGTGGGGTGACGACAGGTCGCCTGTAGGACCAAAGAACCCGTACAATAATAGAACCAGGAATGCCCCCCTAGTTAATCCGATTACTGTCAATCCATGAACTCAATCTTCTCTCCGAACTCTTCAGCAAAGCCGGAGAGGCTCTCTACAGTCCTTGCATCGAGAGGGATTCCATTTCTCTCTCGTTGATCATGGATTTCGAACTCCTTCTCTCCATGAACATAGATTCTCGGACAGTTCTCAGCTTTGTTTGAATTGTGGAGGAGATCAATATAATCATCCATCCTCTTCTTGAACGCATCAATATCCGTGAAGAATCTAGGGTCAAGAACCATGAAGAAATGACCAACCCGAGGATGATTCAGGACTCCTTTCTTTCGAAGTACCACATCGGGTCCCCAATTGGAGCCAGACAGAACCCCACACAATATGTCCACCATCATTGAGAGGCCATAACCCTTGTGACCCCCATGAAGTTCACCCTCACCACCTAGTGGAAGAATACCACCACCATAGCCATGTAGGACATTGTTTAGCACCTTGGCTGGGTCATCAGTGCTGACACCATTTTCATCGGTAGCCCATCCTAGAGGTGTCTTCCGTCCAAGTCTGTCATAGACCTCCAGCTTGCCGCGAGGGACAACGCTTG
>JBHLQK010000039.1:0-17838 GCA_048884925.1 Candidatus Thorarchaeota archaeon | reverse complement strand
TGTGATGCAATTGTTATAGACTGCGCTTGCGATCCCGTCCTTGATGCAGCGCGTGAGGCTTGTCAAGTTCCTATTATTGCGCCTCGAAACTCTTCTCTTCACCTAGCACTAACATTGGGCACTAAATTCAGCATTATCACAGTCCAGGGCCAATCACTTCTGAGATGCATGGAAGAAGGCGTTAGAAAGGAAGGCCTTGAGGCGTTCTGCGCCGGCATCCGCTATCTAACAATGCCAGTTCTCGATATATCAAAGAAACCCAAAGAGGCACAGAGTGAGCTATTGGAGGAATGCAAGAACGCCATCCAGGAGGATGGAGCCAATGTGATTGTCCTTGGTTGTACGGCACTCTCACACGAGATTGACCTTGCGCCTATTATGAGGGAAACTGGAGTGCCGATATTGGATCCTTGGGTAATAGCTATTCGAATGGCACAATTGCTGGTTGAATCCGGATTAACTCATAGCAAGGTTGCGTATCCTTTCCCTCCTAGAAAAGGAATCACCGAAGCCCCTGGCATTGAGGGTGCATTCGATGATGTCTTGAAATTGGAGTAGTTGGCTCTAGCCATCCTTATCCTTTCTCAAAAGCCAGAGGATAAGCAGCAGCACTAGAACGCCCAGTACTCCATACATCAGGTACGGGAATGCCAATCCGAATTCCATGACCCAGCCACCAGCAATGGGTCCAAGGAATAGACCTACTCCACCCATACTCTCCACAAGTCCAGCATGGGCACCCTTTTCGATATCCGTTGCCGAAACTACTAGATAAAGCGCACCCAAGTAATTGAACCCGACAGCAACACCAGATAGAATCATGGCGATAGCAAATATCCAGATGTCAATAAAGATGAACAGAAGGAAGCCTGATAGCGCAGAGAGTAGCGCTCCGATTACAATAGCCTGTTTCATGTGTTCTCCAGACAACCTGGCAATTACGATGAATGTCAATGTTCGAACTAAGTTCCAAATTAAAAGGAGGTTGCCAAAATCTTCAGTCACGAACGGATATCCCAAATCACCTAGGATGATTATATATGACGGAAACAAGCCAAGGATTATTGTTGAAACCACACCCCAAAGCATCACAGATAGATAGGATGCGATGAACAAAGGGGAGCTCTTGCTAGATCTTTCATCCTGTCTGGCAGCTGGACTGACTTGATTTGATGCACTCGATGAAGTATCAATTGATTTTCGCTTATAACCTTGAAGAAATGCTGCAATGACCATTAGGGCCAGGAGTTCAACGCCTAAAACAACAAATATTCCTGATTGGTCTCCAAAGACACCTGAAAGGTAGGCAATGACCATAGGCGGAAGGATCATGGAAGCACTCCAGGATGTCGAGAAATTGCCAAGGCTTGCCACCTGTGACTCTGGCTCGAGTTCACTTACCATTCCTTCGATAGTGGGTGCAATAAAACCAAACACAAATCCCTCTATTGCCCGTATTGCAATGAGTTGCCATGGACTTACGAAGGGAAGGAGATATAGAAGAATTACAACGATATATCCTCCTGTGGCCGACAGTAGAGTCTTCTTCCTTCCGTATTCATCGGAAAGACGTCCTCCAATTGCAGGAGAGAACATATAGACAAGTCCGAATATTCCAAATGCTAGACCAGATTCAAGAGGTGTTCCGCCCATTCGAGTGGAATACCAAGATGCAAAGATTTCAGTTGTACCAAGTGTGAAGACTGTGAGAAACGATGTGACATATCCCACCATTCTATTCCGTTTCTTTGTATCTGGGGGGAGATCCGGTTCTCCTTCTATGTCCAAGCAAAATGGCTCACAGGGCTCATGCATCCTTGATCACCTTGAATTGAGCTCATTCCAAATTTGGAGCAATACTTTTTCCAATCACTTTGGCCGTTTCAACGGGATTAGTGCCTGGAACTGGAAAAGCAACAGGGGTATTTGTGCCAGCATCAATCATATCTTGAATTTGCTTGATGCATGATTCGACATCACCTACGACACATAGTGCTTGCAGCATCTTATCTGTTATCAGCTCTCCAAGCCTCGCATCATCTCCATCTTCAGCGGCCTTACTGAAAGCCTTTGTGTCCTCAGACTTTACTCCCGCATATTCCATCAGTGGCCCTCCAGGTTGGGAATGTGGAAGATAGAGCTTTGAGAAATTACGTGCGATATTGAATGCCTTCTCCAAATCATCATCAATAACCACAGGGAGATAGCCAACCATTTCGAACTCATCAAGAGTTTTGCCTGCTTCATTGGCACCTGTCTTTACTCTGTCCCAAGCGAATTTCGTATACCCCGGTGTGCAAAAGATTGACATTATTGCCCCATCACCAATCTCTCCAGCAAGCTTCATTCCCTGCTTGCCTTCGAATGCAAGGTAGATGGGAACTTCCTTCCTCACCGGCTCAAAGATTAGCTGCACAGCTTTGGTTTCAAAGAATTTGCCCTTGTGAGTGATACTCTCACCAGTCATTATCTTCCTGATGACCGCGATACTCTCCTTTGTCCTAGAAATAGGCTTCTTATCCCAGAGCCCCATCTGATCCATCCAGAATGGCACTCCTGATCCCAGTCCAAAGATAGCGCGTTTGTCACACATCTCATCAATGGTTGCAAACTCCATTGCTGTTAACGCAGGATGTCGTGAATATGGATTTACTACGCCCAGTCCTATGCGTACCTTCTCTGTCGCTATTGAAGCTGCAGCCATATATGGAATCCCACCACGAAAGAAGTAATCTTCTGCGAACCAAACGGATCCTAGTCCAGCTCTCTCAGTTGTTCTGGCAAGTTCAACTCCATCCTTGACCGGGAAAACGCCTGTCATCGCCATCCCAAATTCCTTGTAGCCTTTCATGACATCTCACCATTTCCAACAATACAAAAGATAGGGAGAATACACCCCCCTTCCTACGGCAGTTTGTCTATTTTCTCGAGGTAATCTGCGACATCCTTGAGATTAAGCTTCTCGTAGGTTTCTCTCTTCGGCCAACTTGTCTTGGGATCCCATTCATGAAGAGCATAGTATCTGTCTAGCATGCCATCGAGTTCTTCCTTTGAGTTCATCTCACCCTTTAAAGGACCGGATGCCGCACCTTCATTCATAAGCCTCCATGGCAGGTTATCATGCTCTCTGGTCGCGCCTCGAGTGACATTGAACGCCTTTTCCAGCGTTACAACTCTGCGACCGGTGAACATTATCTCATCCTCAGTCATGGAGATGCCCGTCGCCGCTTCGTACAGTCTTGCCATGTTATCAGGATTAACACCAAAGGCAGCAGTTGATGTGAAGACGCAGAATCCAAGCGCCTCTGTAATCTCGTAGCAATCTTCATGCCAACGGACAATCTCAGCTCGATAGTCAGTGAAGTGAGGCGATGCCCACTTCTTGTCACCCGTGACCTTTTCAATGACCTCGACTGCCTCCGGACTTGCACCAAACTCAGCAAAGGTCTCTGTCATCAGGTGATCATTCCCGCGAGGGTTGACCGCAAATGCCAAAGCATACGCCTTTGCTGACCGAGTTTCAACATTCGATTGTTCTAGTCCTTTTGTGTTCATTATGGCCCACTTGTACGAGTCTTGTCCAACCTTCTTCGTGGCAATCTTGAGACCATCACCCAAAAGGTTGCCAAGTTTGCCTTTTCGCAATGCAATAGCTTCTACTGTCTTCAGAGTTTCATCGAGTTTGCCCCAGTCAAGTTCCAAGCCATCCGTGTCTTCTTTTGTGAGAACACCCCTTAGATAGCTCTCAATAGCCCACTGAGACACAGTTCCTGCAGTGATAGTGTCCAATCCAAGTCGATTGCACATCTCGTTGAGAAGAAGCACTCCCTCAGTATCAATGATACCAGGCCCGTTGCCAAGAGCTCCAAAGGTTTCATATTCTGGACCTCCGCTGGCAATACCCTTGTTGGGCCCCTTTTCTATGACAGAGTATCGATGGCATCCAATCGTGCAACCGAAGCATGCGACACGTCTTTTTAGATATCCTTTTTCAACAAGAGCTTGGCCAGTGATTGGATGGACATTCTCTGTGTATCCCGTTTGCCAATTCCTGCCCGGAAATGCGTGCAATTCGTTGACGGCTGCAATTGAGCCTGCAGTCCCAAAGTCATGAAGTCCTATAGAACCACTGTCCTTGCGGAGATTCTCCCTCATCTCTTCAGCGACAACGGCAAACTTCTTTGGGTCCTTCACCTTCACTGGTTTGGTTCCCCTAACAGCAATAGCTTTGAGATTTTTCTTGCCCATGACAGCAGCTCCACCGCCCCTCCCTGCAGCATGGTATAGGGAGCACTGAATTGATGCGGCTCTGACAAGTTTCTCTCCTGCAGGACCAATATAGAGTCCCTTCGAATCATTACCATGCCACTTCTTCAGAAGGGCATCAGTTTCAATGATATCCTTGCCCCAGAGATCTTTTGCGTTTCTGATCTCAACGTGGTCATCATCAATCCAGATGTATGAGGGTTTGTCGGCAACGCCATGAACCACAAGATGGTCATAGCCTGCGAACTTCAGCTCTGCACCCCAGTGGCCTCCTGTATTGCTCTTGAGATAGAGCCCTGTTGTGCACCCAACAGTGGTGACGGATGTTCTCCCTGAGCATGGCGCAGTGGTACCTGTCACTGCTCCTGGAGCAAAAATGATGATGTTTCTTGGAGAATCCCAGGTAATCTCAGGGTCCTTGCAATAGTCCCAGAGGAGCTTGGCGTTGATGCCTCTTGAGCCGACGTAAAGGCGTTTCCATTCTTCCGAAATATCTTCTTTCCAAATCTTGCCACTTGTGAGGTCAACATGTAGGATCTTTCCTTGATGCCCGTACATTCTACACAGCCTCCTTCTTCAAATCGCGATACATGGCCATTCTAGCTGACCTTAGCTTCTTCTTCTGTTTCATGAAGTCATCTGTTGCACTCACCCACTGGATTGCACCAGGCACACAGTGCTTTGCGCAATATGGATCACCACCACAGAGATCGCAGACAATCGCCTTGTTATTCTCAGGATGTAGTCTAATCGCGTAATAGGGACATGCCTCTATGCATTTTGCTTGACTTGAGCATCTGTTGTTGTCAACTGTTATGATCCCTGTGCCTTCATCTCGTGATAATGCCTTTTCCGGGCACGAGTCCACGCATGGATGAGCATCACATTGTTCGCAGAGAAATTGAATGCCAAGAGCAATATCCTCTTTCTTGTAGACCTTGACCCTTCCCCTATATGGGTCAAAGAGATCTTCCTTTATCAAAGAACAAGCTAGAGAACACTGCTTGCAGCCAGTACATTTATCCATATCGACTAATAGTAAATTGGCCATAATCATCAGCGTCCATAACATGTTAAAGTAACTGTAACTGACCGAATCCACCATTTTAATGCTGTCCTTCTCGTCCTGCTAGATGATGCATATCGAACGCCTTTAACAAGGACTGAAATCTTAAGCTCGCATAAGGCAGCATCTACAATGTCTAATGACTATTAAATTCGAAAGACACATCTTGCAGAATGCATCTAACATGGTTCATCCACTAGAGGTCCTGAGATGGCGAAACAAAAGAATATGCAGAGAGATATTCGCAAAGCAGTCAGAGTCAGGGATTCAATATCCGAAGAGCAAAATGATTTCTCTGATCGTCAGTTGAATTTTACCCTGCTAAAGCTAGTCTTCCTCCGTATGATTAGGGAGCTATTTGGAAACCTCGATGTATCGCAAGTACACCAAAGCTATCGAAGACTGGGACTCTTTGGAGGAGGAGGGGCGCCTGACTCAGATATTGTCATCGAAGGCCATTTAGAATCAGCTCTGCAATTCGATTTGGGTCAGCGAAATTCCGAATCCCACCTAGATACAAGGATTCTGTTTCTTGGTGGGCTCTTTGAAGCTCTCAAGAGTCAGGCACGAAGAAAACGTCGGGGTGTCTATTACACGCCATTTGGTCTTGCTCAGACAATCACTAAACTGGCTCTTGATGCTTTCGATCCATGTGATGGTAAATCGAATGTATCTCAGCTAACAAGGGTGAAGGTTCTAGACAATGCTTGTGGAAGCGGGACATTTCTCTTTGCAGTACTTGAGGAGCTGCTTGCACGAATCAAAGCAAAAGCTGACAGAGTCGTACTTAATGACATTAGTGTGAAAACGACCAGACTTGACATTATTGCATCACATCTTCTAATGCATTCCCTTGTCGGACATGATCTCGATGAGGATGCGATTAAAGTCGCGGAAGCTCAACTTTGGCTAGCACTCAACAGCCTTGCAAGCAATGCTCCACTTTCAATTCCAACAAAGAACCTCAGAGTCAAAGATACATTAGTTTCAGGAATTGACTATGGAAACTATGACATCGTCATCGGAAATCCTCCATATATGCGACTCACCTCAAAAGACGCAAAATACAAGCAGGCAATCAAGAAGCTATACTCTACTACACGTGAGTACAATACACATGCCCTCTTTGTCCAAGCATCCTTATCGCAATTGAAGCAAGGAGGCATCCTAAGTTATTTGATACACAAGAATCTCCTTACGCTAGATACGTTCAGTAGCCTTAGGCAATCTCTTATAGAATCGCATAACTTGATTCAACTCGCTGACTGCGGCCCAGGTGTTTTTAGGGGCGTCACAGCAGAAACTGCTGTTATTGTACTTCAGAGAGGACCTAGACAGCCTCCTTCTTCCATTACTCTTTCAGCCTATGATTCAAAATCCGAAGATTGCAGGGCCACTACTGAAGTTGACTATGGAGAATATCGCAATCTAATCTCTACTTGGAATAATCGGTATCTGATGAGCATCGCTCCTGAAACAATACCTTACTTGAAGTATATGTCCTGTCTGCCTTTACTGAATTCGAAGGTGAGAATAAAACGCGGGATTGAGACTGGGAGTAATCGACATTTCATTGCTACCGAAACCAAAACGAGAGGCAATTGGAAACCAGTGCTTCGAGGGCGGGACATTGCGAAGTACTATGCCAAGAATAGCTCGTATTTGAATCATAATCTCGCAAAGCTTGCTAAACCAGGACGAACGGATTTGCTGCAGATTCCAAAAGTAGTAGTTCAACAGAACTCAGAGCATCCCATAGCTTCCTTCGATCCTGGTCGATTCTTGGTACTCAACTCAGTGACTTACATGACCAACGCGAATGAAGATTTGCTGAAGTCGATCTGTGTGCTACTGAACTCCAAGCTAATTTCTTGGTTCTTCAAGACAGTGATGACCAACAATGCAGGTCTTACAGTCAATCTTTTGCCGAACAATTTGGGAAGGATTCCAATCCCTTTCGATATCGATGTGCGTTTATTTTCTAGGCTTTGTGACTTACTTATGAACCTAAGAATGGTGTCGGATGAACAACCTGAGATATCAGCTCGATATCGCCTTTGGCACGAGATTCTAGCAGAGACCTTGGTTGTTGCATCTTACTTTCCGCACCTTGTAGAGAAAAAGGAGATATTCGACAAGATTCAATCGGTCATTGATTCTAATGCATGCAGTGCTCTTAATGCAGACTCATTTGACGATGAGGTGGTGGCTTCTGCAAAGAGAGTCCTGAATGGTTTTGGGTTCCTTCAGGTATAGATGATACAACTGATTGCGCTAGGCAAACAGAGATAAGTCAAGCTTCATGCGTTGGCGCAGAGGGAAGTCTGTGAAAGCAGAACAAGACACGCCCATTCGACCCGATGAACTCGAGTTTGATCCAAACTCAATGCCGAGTGGCGGCATTCTCGAAACACTCAGTATGCTCCTTTCTCATCATCCTCCCTCACAATACGGTCATTGTCTCAGAGTTTCTTTTAGAGGCCATTCTGTCTATTTCTGTGGCAGATGTTCAGGCATCTATAGTGGGCTTGGATTAGGCCTTATTTCGCTGTTCATATCTAGTGTTGCGCTGGAACCTGATTGGCTATGGTTCATGATATCATTGGCCATAGGCTTCGCAACTGTTGTGGACTGGGTGAGCCAGCGGCTTACACCAAGAAAGACAACCAACTTTGTCCGAGCAATAACTGGATTTCTTAGTGGATTTTGTCTGGCAATCATCTTCTTTTTGGGGAATCTCTGGTACATGCTCGTGGCGCTCGTGATTATGGGGGTAACAGTGGGAGGAGTTGGATTCATTGAGAATAGGCGGATCAGCCGTGAAAGAGCCATCTTAGAGGCTGAAGAGCTCGAGTCTTGAGACAATCATTTTAACGACAGTAGATTTCAATTCTGTTGTGGCTCCAATGATTCCTACAGCAAAGCCAATTATTGATAATGAAGAAATAGAGGCTGTGAAGCAAGTCCTCGAGTCTGGCATGTTGGCTGAGGGCAAGATTTCGCGTGAGTTTGAGAAGCAGTTTGCTGACTACATAGGGACCAAATTCGCCACGGTGACTAGCAATGGGACAACTGCACTTTCAACAGCGCTGGAAGCTCTTGATATTCAGCCCGGCGAGGAAGTCATTACTACACCGTTTACATTCATTGCCTCAGCCAACTCTATTGCGATGATTGGGGCTGTGCCAATTTTTGTGGATGTGAAGTTTGACACCTACAACATGAACCCAGACCTCATAGAAGAAGCGATTTCTAAGAAGACGCGTGCTATCATGCCTGTTCACATATTTGGCATGCCCTGCGAGATGGCTGCGATTATGGAGGTCGCTGAAAAACACGATCTCTTTGTCATTGAGGACGCATGTCAGGCTCATGGTGCTACAGTGGATAAGAAGATGGTTGGCTCAATAGGGCATATTGGAACATTCTCATTCTACGCAACGAAGAACATGATGACTGGAGAAGGTGGAATGATCACAACTAGCGATGAGGACCTTATGGAACGATGCCTAATGATAAAGAATCACGGAAGAGGTCCAGAAGGTGGATATAATCATCATCGTGTTGGCTATAACAATAGAATGCTTGATCTCGTAGCAGCACTTGGAAAGGTCCAGTTAGGACGCATGCCTGCGGTAATAGAGAAGAGACAGAAGAATGCCCAACGGTATGACGAGTTCTTCTCTGACTATCCCGATATAGATCCGCAGGTTGCTCTACCAGGGATGAAGTCAGGATATCATGTCTACGCACCACGATTCTTCCATAGGAATCTTTCTCGGGATGACATTATCCAGAATCTTCGGAGTGCACAAATTGGGGCTCGTACAGTCTATGCATTGCCATGTCATAAGCAGAGAACTTACGAAAACATCTTTAGTTGGCGTTGGGCTCGCTGTGTCAAATACCCTGACTACTCCTCCATGAAATTCCAGAATTCAGAAACAATTGGGAACACCCATATTGATTTGCCTGTTCATCCAGGTGTGTCTGAGGAAGATTTGACTCACATATTCGATACTCTCAAGCGTCTTCTCTCCTAGCTATCAGGGATAAAATGAGGAAGAATCGCTCTGAGGTCCTTAGACCGGATTGTCAAACTAGCTGATTTGCTTACGCTTTCAGTCATTGGATTGAATGCAATACTGAGGTTTGACATTCTGAACAAGGGAATATCATTCTCACCATCTCCAACACTGGCCAAATTCCTTGATGTGAATCCTTTTTCCTGCAAGTACTCTGCCATTCGCTCAGCTTTCTGCGGGCCCTCCATTATGTAATAAACCGCTCCATCATGTGCTCCATCTTTCTCTCCCAGAATATTGGAAAAGGCAAAGTCGAGCTTGAGTCGTTTCTTGAATGGCTTCATGAAAAACTGACTGACTCCGCTGGAGATGCAGCCTACCGCATATCCCCACTCCTTTAGCGATGAAACTGTTTCTTCTGCTCCTCTCATAAGGGGCAGATTCTCAACAAGCGGATCTAATGTGCCATCAGTGGGGACTCCTATCCATATCTTGGCCCCCGCTGTAATTGCCTCTGCCATTGAGCGTCGATTTTCCCCCTGTTTGGCGTATATAGCCAGAAACTGATCTTCGAATCCAAGTTCTCTAGTTATTGGATGAACAGCGCTTGGGCCATCAAATAAGACACCATCTAGATCAAGGCTGATCACTTTGATTTCATGGTCCACCATATGCCTTTCTCCTGGGCAGCTTCGATTTGCTCTACATGGCTATCACAATGGAACAGGTATTAGAATATAATGGGCTTGGTAAGAGAGGATGCCGTAGAAAGGGTATTATCTCTCTGGTCCAGCTGTGCAGTGAGCGAGGATGAACTCAATCATAAACCAACCCCGCCGCCATCGACATCCAAGGATTATCAATGAAATCAGACGGATTGGGAAAAGAAAGAAGTCTGATGATGAGCTCAGTTTTGAAGTTGGTAGAATACCTCGTGAAACGCTGAGCAAGATGCTCATAGTGTGCGGCAAAGTTGGGCGTGATAATGAAGCGAAATACAAAGCAAAAGCAAAGGAGATTGGTGCTGATTTTGTAATTGAACCTGGAAGATCCTGGGTTTTAACACATAAGACTGTTCAAAACTGCTTTGAGCAGGGTAGGCATGAGGGCGTGCTTCTGATAGGCACCAATAAGGAGCTTCCAGCCACTCAAATAGAGTATCAGCGAACTTATGGCTTCACAGACTGGTTTATTCAGGATGTAGATGGCGATGACATCCCAGACACTCCTGTGGGTCGGATATACGGTCCTCCTGAAACTATCCTATACCACATGGACCCAATGATCATTGATAGCAATATAGCTGTTGTCTTTGATTCCCAACCGGGTCGGTCTACTAGACATGTTGAAGCACTTAGGCTGCTAGGATTTGAAGTAGATGTGCTAAGGCTGTTCACCGAGAAAGATCTCAAGCTCATGTCTGTTAGCGAGTTCATCCTACAATTTTCTGATGGCATGTTTGATACCAGAATCCATGGCACTCCTGAGAAGTGGGCATCACACAACTCAGTTATCCTTGACCATAAGCAAGCAGCAGCAATCGATTTCGAAGGATATCCTGTGATATTCTCAGAGGCTTGTAGTACAGCGCAAGAGGGTCCATTACTCACAGCATTCCTCAATCAGGGCGCCTGTTACATTGGTGCAACGCTAGATACTATGAACAACGTGGAACCCTTTGACGATTGGAAATCCTGTGCGTATGCAGATGGCTGGAAATTCGGTTTCCTTGACTATCTGGACACATACAAGCTCATCGGACAGGTAAAAGTAGGTGTTGATAGAGCGATATATGAGAATCTGACTGAGGAAGTGAAGAGGGAGCTAACTGCAATTAGGTTGGGTGAAACTATCGAGATAACATCAGATAATGGACTTTCTGCAGCAGAATGGGTCATGTTTGGAAATCCACTTCGGCGAACAACCGTTGGTCCTGCTGCAGATTATACTCCAGGCCGACTTATCGTTGATACCTAGGATCAACTTTGCACAAGGTTCTGTATTCTTGACCCAATCATGCCGCCTATGAATCCTCCAACTCCACCAATCACTGAGAGGATACCCGCGGCTATCAGGATTGAGAAAATGTCGTAGCCATAGGCGGTGATAGATTCTAGAAAGAAGAGAAGTGGAGTGCTTGCTCCAGCTGCTCCGAGGAAGCCCCCAAAAGCACCCGATTTGGGACTAAGCATGAAATAGCCACAGATAATCCCCGAAATGAGGGGTGCTGCAATCCATAGGACGACATAAAGTCCAACGTTTAGCAGGGCTGCAGCCAGAACCAATCCTATAAATCGAATCAATTCATCCTTGGACTTTATCGCGACCGCCTCCTATGAACCACAATGCTGTTCTGATATAATAATGACGTTTCAGCAAAAGTCTTTCATAGGGATTGAGAGCGATGTGATGAAGTTGGTTGATTCAATTGCCCCTTGAACTTGAAGTGCCCCCTAACTACGACCTCCTGCAGTCTGTGCACTCTTGGATCTATCCTGATATTCAACCAGTCCCAGAGGTGACTGGTCCAAACTTCTTCGGCCGTGTCTTTAGAATTAAAGGGGTAAAAATCCCGCTGATTTTCAAGCAACGTGCGCCTGGCAAACTGCTCGAGATATCTTTCCCAAAGGATTTCGCGGCTGACAGGGATATTATAGTATTCTCTCGAAGAATCCTCGGACTTGACAAAAGCATGGACTCCGCTCTGTCGCGAATGAAATGTGATCCAAGCCTGAAGCGATTTGCCGCGACTGTGAAGGGAATCCGTCCTTATCTTGCAGAGTCTCTTCATGAGGCTCTCGTGAAATCCATCATACAACAACAGATCTCCTATCGTTCAGCAAATGTTGTCACGCAGAGACTGATTCTTGGCCTATCTGAGGAAAACGTCTTTAATGGTGTGGCGCTCTATTCCTTTCCATCCCCTGAAGAAATCTCGAGTTGTGGCTTAGATGGACTTGGTAAGTTTGGTATTGGGTATAGATCACAATATGTGCACAGGATATCTTCACTAGTTGCATCAGGCGAGCTTGACCTAGAATCCCTGTTGGCATTATCATTCAGCGAGATAATGAAAATTCTTGGACCAATTCGTGGCATTGGAGAATGGACCGTGCAGGCTGCTATGATTGCTGGCATGGGGGACCTCTCTATCTTTCCATTTGGAGACCTAGTCATACAGAATATTCTTGGCACCCTCTATAATAACGGTGTCAGAATGACCAAGAACCAGGTGATTAAGAAATCTGAGGAGTGGGGCCGTGAAGGGCCTTCAATTCTCTACCTATTGATGTCGGCATATGTTCTTGGTCTCATATAGCCTTAAGGCAAGCCGAAAACGCATAAAAGGTGACAATCTTCTGATGAATCATATCCTCTGGTGAGTCATGTGACCGAGAAGGGAAAGAAGAAGAATACAAAGCTCTGGCGGATCTATTCAATGTTCCGCAAAGAGCTAAGACTGATTATCAATGACAAATTCGCCCTTCTTCTCATATTCGCTTTGCCTGGCATGATTATGATAACAATGTACGGCGCAATAAACACAGGCCAAGTCGGATTCATGTCAACTGAATTTGGCGAGAAAAGTGAGGATGCTTTAGTCCTTGGCGTAGTTGACTTAGATCCAACTGATACATTCCCTAATGAGGACCTATCACAGAACTTCACATGGTATCTTCAGTTCAGTACGGAATTCATTGTGGAAATATTCCAGAATGAAGAAGCGGCTCTAAACGAGCTATACTATGATCGCGTTGATGCATATGCTGTTATTCCTTATGGATTCGAGGGCAACATAACTGGTGATATTCCTGCATTTGTTTCTATACACATCTCTAGCACAAATATTATGAGCCAAGCTGCGGTATTTGGTGCATTTAGTCGGGTGGTAGCTGATTTCAGATATGACCACGGTTGGATTAAGCATGAGGTAGATGTTGAAACGGTCCGGGAGTTTGAACCCACAGGCAATTACACAGCAGCCACATTTGGGGCATTTATGCTCGTCTTTGCAGTCTTCATAGCAACTTCTGCCACTGCAGCTCAAGCCATCGTTGGCGATGTTCCACTGAATCGAATGCTGCTTACACCCGCCACTAAAATGGAGGCTATTCTTTCCAAGACATTGGCATATTTCACCGTCGGTCTCATTCAGATTCAATTCTTGCTGGTACTATGGATGGGTATGTTTGGCATAGTGCCAAATACCGATTATCTCACACTAAATGCAGTTCTTTGGCTTCTATCACTATCTGGCTCTGCGATGGGGGTTGTCATTTCTACGCTTGTCACTACCCGCTTGCAAGCAAACCAGTCATTTTTATTCTTGTTATTTGCCTCGATGATTGTTGGCACTGGATTCATTGATGTTGGAATCGTGGATGAATGGTTTCCACTCAATCTTGGCCGAGTGATGATGATTGATACTGCCTTTAAGGGTGTCAATCTGTTTTTGTTTACAAACGAGATTATTAAGATACTATTATTCTCTGCAATAATGATTCTTCTTTCCTGGGGGATTTTTGCCAGACGAACAAGTCTCGCTTAGTGTATGCTAGAATCCAAGAAACACTAGAACTATAGCTGCAGCGTTGTTAAATCCATGTGCCATTGTTGGAGCCATAATAGAGTAGTTCCGTTTCTGTGCAAGATATCCCAAAATGAGGCCTAGCAAAAACCGGTTCGGGAGTCCCAAGGGGTCCAAATGAATTGCAGCAAAGATGAAACTAGTAATTACCAACGCATATAACCCAGGACTTGATCTCCGCTGGCTGAAGTACATCTCCATTCTTCGCTGCAGGAATCCCCTGAATATAAGCTCCTCACTAAATCCAACAATACCAAACATGAGTATGATCCAGAGAGCGACTTCAAGCAAATCGTCAACAACAAAGAAGCCAACGCCTGTGTTAGGCATGTCAATAGCAAAGCTAACGATAAGTGACACAAGAAGATTAGCGACAAGCATTGCTCCTCCGACAAGGATTCCCAAAAGTGCTTCTTTTATCGATTTCATGTTTTTGATTCCAAGAGAACTAAGCTTGAACCCATTTCTCCTCACATACCAAATTGGTGGGATGATGAATCCAATCTCAGCGGATGTTGTAATTATTATGGCTAGGGGATCAAGCCAGATGCTACCAGTTGCGAGGTCAACTATGATGAGGCCTGCTGCCATCATCGGTATCATCATGATAACTGTAAGTCCTATAGTGATACCAAAAGCTGCCCCCGTAAGTAGAAGAATGTGGAAGAGCCTATTCCAATCGACATAGCGTTCGATTATTGAACCTGGCTCGAAGATGTCAATGCCTGCGAATTCCTGAATTTCAAAAGCGTCTGGGTCATCGATTGCCAAATAGAGCACACCAACTGAGCCAGTCTAAGAGTTGAGATAAGGATTTGCTTGTGCGACTTTGTGATTGCTGAATCGATAGGTTTTATCTGACATGACCACAGTTAGTTGGCAAATCAACACGGACGACTCTTGTGAATGGTGATAATTAGTGGATGATGCTGGTGATTCCGGCTTCAGAAGAGGCACCGCAGTTCTAGTCATCACAGTTATTTCTGTTGCTACTTTTGCTGTAGTTGTACTAGTCCCTAGAACCTCAGATTTCCCTGACCTGAATGTGAGAGTTTGTATCATTGATTCAGGAATCAACAAGGACTATTCTCTTCTTTCTCGAGTTGTTCTTGAAAAGAGCTTCATCAACACATCCTATGGTTATTCAGTGAATTTGAATTCAACAGAGGACAGTCTGCCTCTCAATAATCCTCATGGGACATATGTTGCTAAAATAATCGTGCGTGACGCACCAGATGCAGCTATTGTGAATGCGAAAGTTGTTACGAGCAACAATACTGCAACCGTTGAATCCATCATCGCGGCGATATATTGGGCTGTTGAAGAAGCAGAATGCGATGTAATCAATCTTAGCATCGGGACTTACTCATTCATCCAGGGAACACTCCGCGAAGCTGTGAAGTGGGCTTTTGAGAAGGGCGTTGTAATTGTTGCAGCTGCTGGGAATAACGGAAAGGGTGGAATTGCAGGCACTTCGGTTGAATCACCCGCTATCTACCCTGAAGTCATTGCGGTGGGCGCAGTCGATGAACATGGCGAACCCTATGACTTCACTGGGAGGGGGCCGTTGAGAAATAGGATAGCTAAACCTGATATCGTGGCATATGGATTCTATTCAGTAAATGGAGCTGGTGGTGTGTTTGGAACTAGTTTTGCAGCTCCTATGGTGACTGCAGCCGCAGCAACGATAATCAAGTACTGTCAGGAGAATGAATGGTCCTGGACTCCCGGGATGATTAAGGCAGTCCTAACTTCAAGTGCTACGTATTTATCATCCGAAAACTGGGAGGTTGGTGCAGGTCTCCTGAACACTGATACTGCATTGGAATTCGTGAGCAAAGTTGTCAGGAGAAATGGTCTTCCCCTGGTCGCTTCCATAGCTCCCAGTAACGGCCCATATAGCTTTGAAAGATGGTTTGCTAACTCATCAACTATCATTATATGCTCAGTGTTCTGCAGCGGCAATGCTTCATTTACAATTACATATGGTGGTCTTGCAGCTGACTTTGTTCACGGACCTACGACCGTCTGGATCAATCAAACTGGATCTTTTCAATTCTCGATGGACATTCCTAGTAATGAAACACAAGACGGACTGAGTCTAACCATAACGTTGTATTCAGCCAACTATGGTAATCTTCGTTCACGGATGACTTTCGATGCGGCGAGTCCACTAGCTAGGATTGCATTTGATATCAGTCATTCTCCTTGGCTGACTGATTCAATCTATGGGCAGTTCCGTGAAATGTATTCACTACTAACAGGCGCTGGGATGGCAATTGAGGAAATCCGATTCGAGTCAGATATTACTTCTGAGCGTTTCAGGCGGTATGATGCAATTTTCATCCTGGATCCATGTGCATGGGATTATACGTACGAATATAGCGAAATATCGCTTTCAAGCACGTTCACCTACTCTCAACCCGAAAAGGATGCATATCTAGATTATTGGAATTCGGGAGGTAGTATACTCGTGATTGGGATGGGGAACAGAAGTCTTGATTTGAGGGCGACAAATGAATTGCTAAACCTTTTCGGTTTCACCTTGAATTATGATCAAATTCCCATAATCACAATTGAAGTTGGCGGCATTTCTTCCACCCTATTAGTCACTGATCTCGTGAATCATACTCTAACAGCAGGGATAGAGTCCTTTGATTTTGTAGGTTGCTCTGTTAATTATAGCGGGGATGCATTTCCCCTAGCACAGGCCGAGCTGACACTGGTAGATGAATATGATTTGATCTATAAAGAAAACCGCACAGTGATGGCTGCCTTAGAGGGTGTGGGAGAAGCTAGAATGATTGTGTCAGGAACTAATTTCATGTTTGACAATTGGGGAGTAGAGGGTTATTATCAATCCGAGGAGAACGATCGCTTCATACTACAGATGGCATATTGGCTCATCGGTGTAATTTAGAGGAACTAGAGCAATGGTGCTATGCTGTCGCATGCAGTCTTTGCTGCGTAGACAAGCAAGCCTGTCTTCATACTTTTCGCAGCGGCCAAGACCAAGATTGCTTTTTCGCCAGCACTCTTCATAATCATGAGTCCCTTTTGATTTGTGAGGAGAACTTCTTCTAGGATTCCTTGCTCCATTCGTTCAGCCGCTAGGTCCGCCACACCCAAAATTGATGCAGCCATAGCAGCGATTTCAGCCTCTTCTAACCCCTGTGGAACTGCAGAAGCTATAGGAAGGCCTTCCTTAGAAAGCAGCATCCATGCTTTTACCCCAGTAGCAAGTGAGGTTGCCTCTTCCATGATTTGCCGAAGCTTCCCCTGTAGCTCTTCAAATGCTGGGTCAAACATGAAGGCCTCGCTCCACATATATGTACTAACAGGACTGAGATGGATTTGCGCATTAATAAAGTTTGATAACATATCTTGGTCGGTCAAATCAAACCGCCATTGTGAATAGTTCACGAATTCCTCCCAAGGCAATTTCCGCCTACTGGCTGGGTGAACAAGATGTTTGATATACATGAAATTGACTCAGATATCGAGCAGAAGAGACCCCGCTCATGGAAAAAGGGTGTTAGGGTCCTGGGGGTTTCCGAAAGCTTCCAACGAGAAGATGAGAGAAGTATGGCGGTTGGTGTTGTGATGAGGGGTGACATGCGCATAGATGGAATTGGGTTTTGCGAACCAGAGGTTGGGGGTACAGACGCAACAGACCAGCTAATTGAGATGTATTCGAGATTGCAGAGAGAAGACATCAGGGCATGGATGCTAGGTGGCTGCATCATCTCTTGGTTCAATGTTATTGACTCAGTGCGTTTGAACGAATCCACAAATGTGCCTGTTGTCTGTTTATCGTATCATCCCTCGGAAGGCATTGTGAAGTTTTTCCGGGAGTATTTCCCGGAGGATTGGCAGAGTCGAGTTAAACTGAT
>JBHLQK010000038.1:0-17862 GCA_048884925.1 Candidatus Thorarchaeota archaeon | reverse complement strand
ATAAGGAAGTTCATTCCAATTGCTATGTGCAAAGATCCCAAAAAGGTGAAGCGAGCATGCATGGACTTTCATCTTGACAGGTGCACAGGCCCATGTGAGGGGCACATTAGTGAAGAAGAATATCGGTTTCTAGTAGACCAGATGTGCATGTATCTTGAGGGCCGATCAGATGAACTGGCGCAGATGTTGGAGGACCAGATGAATGTGGCTTCCAAGAACATGGAGTTTGAGAATGCAGCTGAGCTGAGAGACAGACTCACTGACATGCAGATTCTAATGAGTCGTCAGAAGGTTGTAGAGTTTAAGGGGGCCAATCGTGATGTCCTGGGAATATCGAGGACAGAACAGGCTGCTTTGGTGGAGATGCTCATTATTAGAAACGGCCGCTTGATCGGCCAAGATAACTTCTACTTAGATGTGGACCTTGATACTCCCGACCAAGATATTCTGACAGCGTTTGTGGGACAGTTCTACTTCACCATACCAAGAGTTCCTGACCAGATTATCCTCCCCCTCGAGATTCCTGAAATGGATCAGCTCAGCGAATGGCTTACGGAATCAGATGAACATGAGGTCAAGTTTCTGCTTCCTTCAGATCAGAAAAGTGAAGAGCTTGTGGAAATGGCCAATATGAATGCATACCGAGCCCTTAGGAAGATTCTGATTCTGGGAGAGAGCAGCGAAGAGATTGTTCATGATGGCGTGAAGCAGCTTAAGGAAGCGCTCCGATTGACTCAGGCTCCAATGCATATCGAAGGCTTTGACATCGCGAACATACAGGGGACTGATCCCACTGGGTCTTGTGTTGTATTCATCAATGGTGACCCTGATAATTCCAAGTATCGGATGTTCAAAATTCAAGGGAAGACAACTCCTGATGACTATGCTATGATGAACGAGGTCATCTTTCGCAGGTACAAGGGAGTGCTAGCGCGAGGTGATGCTTTGCCTGACCTAATCCTTGTCGATGGTGGAAAGGGTCAGCTAAGTTCTGCTCACAAGGCGTTATCACAGCATGGCTTGGAGTATTTGCCTCTTGTTGCACTTGCCAAACGAGAGGAGATGCTATACACTAGGGATGCAAAGGATGGGATTGAGCTTGAGATATCCTCGGCCGCACTTAGACTGGTTCAATCAATCAGAGATGAAGCCCATAGATTTGCTCAGAAGTATCATCATAAACTCCGTGAGAAGAGGTTTACTGGCTCCATACTTGAGGAGGCTCCTGGCATAGGACCAAAGCGTCGTCAGGCGCTTCTGGATTCATTCGGGAGCTTTAATGCCGTAAAAGACGCCACAGTTGAAGAAATCCTCAGAGTTGAAGGGATGACACAGAAGTCTGCGGAGTCTCTTAGAAAGTGGCTGGATGAATATGGCTAATCTTCTTGCTTGTCACCACTGGAATCCCTCACCTTTTCAATTGTTGGCACTTCTGTTTCTGTAATGGGTGTATAATGGCCAACAGAATTATCACTTTTGAGATTAAGCTCTATCACAAAGACGGTGCTTGCAACCCTCTCTGCTCTACTCTCCTGCAATCTCTCTCTGCTACGTCGCCGTCCGTAGCCCATGTAAATCATCAATCCTATCAATGCGAGCCAGAATCCCAGCTGCAACGCTTCCACTGATTGATTGACTATGAACAGCAGACAAATTCCCACACCCAGTATCGGGAATGCGGGGTAGAATCTCGCTTTGAAGGTGCCTGGGACATTTAACCTTCTAATTCGCATGACTATCACTGAGGAGTTCACAATGGCTTGTCCTACCAAATAAGCAAGTCCGGCAAGAGAGGCTACGAGATCTACTCTCCCTGTGAGTGCAAAGGCACCAACAGCAATAAAACCAACAAGTAACGCAGGGATTGGAGTCTTGAATCTTGGACTGACTCTATCGAGAATTCCTGGCAGAAAGCGGTCTCGGCCTAATGCATATATCACCCTTGCGGTGGATAGGAACGTAGCATTAAGGGCGGCATAGTTGGAAGCAGCCATTCCTGCCAGTCCAAAATAGAATGCTCCACTTCCAAACATTGAGCCATATACATACGCTACTGGGACAGGTGATTCGAGATTCGCCAATTCGGAATACGGCACTACGCCTACCATCACAAAAGCGGAAGTGACATAGATTGCAGTAGCAACAAGCAGGGTTAGAAGGATGGCTCTGGGAATGTTCTTTGCTGGCTCCTTGATTTCCTCTGAGGCGGTGGTGATGAGCTCGTAACCAATGAAGCTGATGTAGATAAACGAGAATGTAGCCATCAATTCTATGAATCCAGTTCCAGGCGCAAAGAATGGATCGAGATTTGTCGGTTGTACGAAGAATAGCCCGAGCCCAATGAAGGAGAACAACACAACGGACTGGGCAATATTGAAAACACCTAGGACTCCGCTGACGCTTTTCACACTCAAGATGTTTGTTACCAGCGTGAAAGCAATGATGATCAATGCAATGGTTGTTACCATCTCCAGATTTGCATTGGGAATGAACAACGCAATGGTGTGAGCAACTGCAAGTGAGTAAAGGCCGCAAGCAACAATATTTCCCACCAATAGGAACCATCCAGTGAGAAATGCAGGAAATCCGCCAATGGTGTCATTTGCGAAAGTGTATCCTCCTCCCTGTTTCGGGATTGATGAAGATAATTCGGCATAGTTTATTGCTGTGAAGGTCGTGAGGAGACCGGTGAAGAGATATGCTATAATGATGCCTGGGCCCACCATGCCTGCGGCAATGCCTGATATTACATAGATTCCCCCGCCGAGCATAGCGCCTAGTCCGAGATTTGTCGCTCCTGTGAGACCAAGGCGTCGAGCAAACTTTTCCTCTGTACTCCCTTGCTCGACCTGTTCTGACATAGTGTTCACCTAGAATTCCTTCATTTCGCCCTCATGGAGTGTATTTGATTGTTCTCTGCGCGACCTTCGGATTGGCTTTTGAAAGTTCCGAAGCAAGCATCCAAGTTCATTGATACCCAACCCTGAAGTTTAAATGTGACATATGGCGGCACTCAGACGTAGGACTAATGCATTAGTCCGATCGCGAAGTGACTGACCATGATGTGGAAAGTAACTGATGCATGCACAGCATGTGGCACCTGCGCTGACGTTTGCCCAGTCGATCCAACTCTGTATGTTGTGAACGACAAAGCAGTCTATCAGAAAGATCGTGCTGATGAATGCACTGAATGCTACGCTTGTGTCGACAGTTGCCCAGAGGGCGCTATCGAAGAAGCATAGCGTTTGTGCAACTTGGAATCTGACAGGGGAGCTCCACTGCTCTGCGGTGGTTCCCCTGTCTTCGACATTCTATTTTTAGTGCTTGTCATTGCTTAATTTTAATGGGATTTCCAAGGAGACTATTGAAGAATTGAAGGAGTTCTGCGTCGGTAACAGTGACGAGCACTTTGATTTCCTCTCCCTCAAGACTCAGTTTGACTACTTCTAGTCCACTTTCTTCCTCACCATACATTAGAATAGATGATTCGATATAATTTGGTGCTCGTCCAAACTTTGCTTGAACTGCCTCCACAACTTCATCACGTCTTCCTGATGGAATGACATAGTGGGCTTTTACTGTGCGAATATTTGTCAGCCTCCAATCGTATCGATTTCACAACACGTACTTATCAAACAACTGATAAGTAGTAGTGCTGCAATCTCGTAGAAGGAGAGTGAGGACGCTTGCGTCAAATATCCACACTTATGCTAGTACTACTAATTATGCCAGTAACTGCTATAGCAGTTCCCCTTGGCACGCCAATGGATAACACCTTTGTACCTAGCCAATTCACCTTGGAAACTTTCGAGAGGAATATGAATGTCACGACATTTGTCACTCCGGATGATAGCATGGATGTAATATTCCACTTCTTGGATTCTGCTCAGCAGAGCATCTATGTTGAGATATATCAATTCAACAGCCCCGCATTTCTAGACAAGATGCATGAGTTACATAGCGCGAATCCCTCTCTCGATATCAAGGTCCTAATCAGCGAAGGAGTAGTTAGCCTTGGAGAGTATAATATTCATACGGCCTGGAATCTGACTCAACTTGGAATACCTGTTCGATGGACATCCGACACATTTACCTACTCGCATCAGAAGTTCATCATTATTGATAACAAGACCACAATTGTACAGGCTGGCAACTGGGCTAAGAATAGCTTTCCACGTGATGAGTGGACTTCAGGCTCTTCACCCGGAGGTTTCACACAGAAGAATTACAGAGCCAATCGTGAGTATCACATAGCCATGACTGATGTCCAAGTAACAGGCTATTATCGAGATGTGTTTGATTATGATTGGTCAATCGGCACTGACTATGATGAGGGGACCGATGGCACTGGGACTCCATTGACATGGTTGCCTATTGAAACCAGCTACTATCCGCGTCCATTCAATGAAGAAGGAACCTTCTCCGGAAATATGAAAGTAACACCTGTTTTCAGTCCTGATACAAGTCTTGAAGCAATCCTCTGGTGTATCAACAGCGCACAAGCAACCCTTGATATTCAGATACCCTATATGAACAATAACTCAGAATCCGTACGATCGATTATTGATGCAATTGTAGCTGCAAAACATCGCGGAGTTACTGTCCGTATTATCACCAATGAAGACGAAGGAAACAATGAAGAAATAGCGGAAGACTTTGCTAAGGAGAACATCCCGGTTCTATGGATGGACACTCGCTTCTTCTATCTGAACCACAACAAGGCAATCATTGTTGACGGAAGGATGGTGCTTATCTGTAGCATAAACTGGAGCGGAACAAGTATAGACGATAATCGCGAAGCCGGTGTTATCATTCAGCATGAAGGTGTTGGTGCATGGTACCAGCGGGTCTTCAATTACGATTGGGGCATTGCTGATTGCGATGCAACAGGCATGGTCAATGTTGGTTGGGATCCCCACATCCCCGCAAGCTCTTCACAAATCAACGTGACCGTCTATGCCCATATGCTCTACAGTGATGTTGAAGATGTCATTTTGGGGGTCAAAATAAACAATGGCGCCTGGAGCAATACCACGATAACAACCAATGTCTATAAGTCCAGTGAAGGAGTGGATGAGAACTACTTCAATTTGCTACCTGCACAGGCTGATGGTACCAATATCACTGTCCAGGCATTTGTGCAAGCAGCTGGAGTCTGGTATCGTGGAATAGAACTAGTCATTCCTGTTCGTGATGATTTGGGAAGTGCAACGTTGCCTACAACTCCTCCTCCAACGACGGCAAATCCCTTGTTAGAGCTGCTAGCTGAGTATGCAATCTACATCGTGGCGGCTATAGCAGCTGTCGTGCTAGCTGTGATATTCAAAAAGCGCAGTTGAAAAACTGAGAATTGGTTTCGTTTCATACTTTGAAGCGGGGCCAATTTCCTCTCTTTTTATGACTTCTCGGCAAATTCTGCAAACTTGAAGCAGCTCTCTGCATCCTGCGTTTCGCCACGCTTTTCATGAAGAGTTCCTGCTATTCTGTACGCGCGTGCTACTTCTTCCCACTTCTCTTGAGCATCAAGACAAAGTGCAAGCGCCTTCCATGTTTTTGGGTTCTCTGAATCGAACCTGATTGATTCATTATACGCATTAATCGCATCATCGATTCTCATGACGCTTTCAAGAGCACGCGCTCTCTTTGCCCAGAGTTCAGGATCCTCTGGAGCCCATTCAAGTCCTTGGTTTGCCGCAGCCAGGGCCTCTTGGAAATTGCTCAAAGTCAGATATGCTTCAGCCTTGTGACCATATGCTCTGGAGTCATTAGGATTAATTGAGATCGCTAGGTCAAAGGCATTAATTGCTAACATCTGTTCTCCAATTATAATGTGAACAAGCCCCATCTCATTCAAGGCATCCAGGTTTGAATTGTCAGCTGCAATAATCTTTCGATAGACTTCTAGTGCCATTTTGTTCTCTCCTTGCTCACGCAATGACCTTGCTTTATCAAGGAGCTCAGCACTAGATGACATAAGCCAGCTTCCGAATCTTCACGTTTTAATGGTATTTCTTGTAGACAATGGATTTGATGCTGGTTCCCCAATGGATAATCCACAAACAACAAGGGTTTTAACTCGTACGCAACCACGGCAGTCTACTCAACCCTATGAGGTAGCAAAATGCCATGTGATGTGTTTGAGTCCGAGGATGAATATGACGAGTTTGACGAAGAATACGAGGACGATGAGGACTACGAAGACGAAGAAGACTTTGAGGATGAAGGGGACTTTCCTGAAGAGGTGGAGCGAGCCCTCAGGCGACAGGAGGAGTCCAGGTTTGCAACATTCCTAGAAGATCCTTGGCCAAAGACAGCATTTGTGCTAATACTAATCGGGTTTGTCATCATTCTTCCATGGCCAGAGGCAATCTGGTTCACATGGCTGTATCATATCATTGCACTATACGTACTCAGCATTCTAGGTGTAGTTGCAATGGTCTACTCACTGAAAGCTTGGATTACAACCAGCACGAGAATTCGTTTCATCGGTATGACGTTCATCATAATCTCTGTAGTGTGTCTGATTGTTGGATTCATTGATACAATTGCTTGGGCAATAACCGGCTATTCCTTCATTCCTGAACTTCAAACACCTCTGGTTGTCCTTCTAATCGTAATCGAGGTGTTCCTAATCTACACATTGTGGATTATGCGGAGTCAATTCATGGAACCCAAGGAATAGGTGCGTTGTGTGGGTCAAGAAGAACGCTCACTACAAGACCTAATATTGGTCATTCGCAATTTCGTAAAGGAACGTGGATGGGAGCGATATCAGAAACCAGAAGCATTGGCTGTGTCTGCTTCGATAGAAATAGGTGAATTGCTGGAACTCTTTCAGTGGCTTGAAGATGAGGAGATTGAAGGATATCTGAAGGATGAGGCGTATCGTTCTAGGCTAGCTTCAGAAATAGCAGATGTTATGATTTACATACTGAGACTTGCTGATGTTACAGGGATTAATCCCACTGAAGCTATTCTCAGAAAGATGAAGAAGAACGAGAAGAAGTATCCTGCAGACGAGTGGCAATCACGAATCCCGAGCAAGACTAGGGAACATCAGTGAGTCGCCTATAGAGATCGGGGCGTCTATCCGCCAACGCATCATTGTGCTCTGTCAGCAGCTTATTGTCTGCCTCGGTGAGATCAACATCAGTCCAGAAGAGACCATCTTCTTCATCTCCCATGCGAAGCATGATTTCTCCCTTTGGAGTTGTTATTTGTGAGCCGCCGATGAAACGAACATCACGCTCCTCACCTGTCCTTCCTGCGGTGGCTGTGAAAACGCGATTCTCTATTGATCTTGTGATCATCGCATTCGGACAAAATGGTAGAACGAGATTTGCAGGATGGAGTATTGCTTGCGCCCCCTTTAGGGCTAATATCCTTGATATCTCTGGAAACGCCCAGTCAAAGCATACCATTATTCCATAACGATATCCATTATGCTTAATGACTGGTGGTTCTGCGTTTCCTGGATGAAACCATTCCTTCTCTTTGTTGAAAAGCTGAATCTTCCTATAGGTGACTAAATGCTTGCCTGTGCCAAAGCACGCTGCAGAGTTGTAGAGTTTTCCATTAACCTTCTCACAAAGCCCCGCGACGACCAGACTCCCTTCCTTTGACCATTGAATTAGTACTCTTGAGAAAGGGCCTTTAGGAATCTCTTCTGAAAGAGAATATGCCTCCTCCCTACTGTTGAAGACATATCCTGAGTTAATCAGCTCAGGAAGCACAAGAACATCGACCTTTTTGTCCGAAGCAGAATCTAGAATCTCTCTCATTATTGACAAGTTAGAGACTGTGTCGCCAATGACTGGTTTCATTTGACCTACCGCAAGCCTAACTGACATTGAGCCACCTGAACTCCCTTGGCTCTCTAAAGGCTATCACTTCTTCGGTACGGTCTGGAAGCATTTTTTTCTGAGTCTATGGCACCAAGTGTAGTTAGAGGTTGACAAGTTGTTCTTTGACGATGATGAATGGTTTGACGCCGAAGAGGACTGGGAAGATGATGAATGGTCGGATTATGATGACGAGGACTGGTAGGTGGATATGAAACTAGATCTTCATGTCATTGTAGCTGAGCGCGGAAACCTGGAAGAATGCACAGGTCTCCTATAATCCTAAAACAGACCACCCTTCATCTTGGTCTGGCAATCACAGCCGGCGTCCTTTGGAATATTGTCTATCATCTCAAAGGTTAACTTTCGGACGCGATCTACATTATCAGCCATCGTTCTTAGCACAGCTTCGTGGGTGACGACTTCCTCTCCATGGACGTCATAGTCGGTAGGCATTGAAACATTCACAAAGCAGATGCCAGCTTCCATCGCGAGAGCAGTTTCAGGGTATGCTGTCATGCCAATGACCTCCCATCCTTGATTGTGATAGAACATCGACTCTGCCCTCGTTGAGAACCGCGGCCCATTGATACACACATAGGTTCCTTTGTCATGTATCTTATAGCCTAAATTGCCAGCAGTATCCACAGCAACTCTCCGTAGTTCAGGACAGAAGGGTTCTGCAAATGGCAGATGCGCGATGGGACCTCCCTCAAAGAAGGTGTCCTTTCGTCGCCCAAAGGTTCTATCAAAGATTGAGTCTGCTATCACGAATTCGCCGAGCTTCACTTTATCAGGCTGCAAACTGCCGCATGCTGCAGGGCTGATTATTCTTCTGACACCCAGTGCCTTGAGGCCCCAGATGTTCGCTTGATAGTTGATCGCATGGGGTGGAATTGTATGACCTCTGCCGTGCCTCGCTAAGAACACAAAGGAACGCCCCTTTGCCTTTCCTACAATATAATTGTCAGATGTTTCTCCATACGGAGTGAATACCTTGATCTCCATCGGGTTCTCTATCACAGTGGGATCATAGTTGCCACTGCCTCCAAACATACCAATCTCAATTGGTAGAAGGCTCTCAATCGCTTCTTTTTGCGTTCGATCCACAGGAACAAACTCTAGCTTCGCCTCAAACGCCATGGTTTCTCAACTCACTATTCATTCAAACGCCAAACTTTGTCTAGAGGATAGACTATCTTTCCCAGGAATCCAAGGTGTGCCTTGATCTTTGATAGCTGCTCATCTGATAGGACTATATTGTTGTACTCCCTAAGATGCTTTTTGAGTTCAGCCGTAGTCATCTCTCTCGCTTCTTCGGCTTCGAATATCTTTGAGATCAAAGAAGAAACATCCTCATAGAAATTCCAAGGCCAGATCTCCCACGCCCACGTGATTTCGACACCATAGTAATCAGGGATGAACTTGGACCCATCAATGTGCATAAGAGCCGCAGTCTTCACATCAGCTGGATCCCCTTTCTCCTTAATATGCTCAACTGCCGTCGTCAAACTCTGACCTGTGTCAGTAATATCATCAACAACTAGAACATTTTTTCCTTTGACCTCTCCAACTAGAGGGACTGATAATTTGGCTTGTCCATCTTTTGTGGCGGTAACTCCCCAGTGATCGACTTTCACACTGAATAGTTCCTTAACCCCCAATAAGTCGCACTGGATTCTAGCATGGACCCACCCCCCTCTTGCGATTCCAACAATCGCATCCGGTTTCCAGCCGGATTCCTTAATCTTCAAAGCTGTCTGGTATGCATAGCTGTAAATGTCATCCCAATCTAGGACATAGCAAAGTGGTCCCTTGAGTTCCATGGTAATCACTCACTCGTGATTCGGCCTGTCGATATACGATAAAAATATGCCTCTTAAGAGATTGGCGATTCTTTGCTTATCTCTCCTATTAGAAGTACATTGGTGACCTTTATCAGTCGACCCTCTTTTTCTCGCACATGTACGATGGCAAACTTGTTACTCTACGTGCCCTGGAGATATCTGATCTTGATGCCATCGAGGAGCACTGGAATAGCTTGGAGCTTAGAAGGACCATTGGAGTTCCGCTTCCAGGGTCCAGACGGGAGTGGCTGGAAATGGTATCAAGATCCGATCCTTGGACGGATGGAGAGATAACCCTAGCAATAGTAGCGAAAAAGACTGGCGAATTCTTGGGTATAGTAGGCCTCAGAGATATAGCACTGCCTCATCGAAGAGCTGAGTTTGGCATTGCAATTGACAATCCCAAGAATCGTTCCAGGGGGTTTGGTACAGACGCTACCCGAGTGATGCTCTGGATTGGATTCCATCTCATGAATCTACAAAGCATCTACTTGGATACATTTCCCGACAATAAGGCGGCTCATCGCGCATATGTGAAAGCTGGCTTCAGAGAGGTTGGAGTTCTTAGGAACACAGAGTTTCGAGAAGGTGAGTTCCATGACCTCCTGATTATGGATATCTTGCGTGATGAGTTCTTTGAGATCTATCCTCCAGGAATTACTGTGAGTAATCCTTGATGCTACTTTTGGCAACTTTCTTCTGACAATTCACTCTAAGCGTATCAATCATAGCTGCAGAGTAGTGGATATCCACAGAGAGAAGGTCTCCCTGTGAAACACTCACTGGTTCAATTATCGGCAGTAAAAGATCCCGCCACCCATCCTCCATTGTCAGTTTAATGTCATCGATTAGGTGAGCTTCGAATAAACTAGCGAATCCATGGACAGTTCCATTGCTCACAATGGTGAATTCAAGGCCCTTGTCAACAATCCATTCATCCTGATGTAGAAAGAAATCGAACTCCTCCAGTACGGCAAGGTTTGCCAAATCTCGAGATTCTTCTCTTTCCATTGTCTGAGGGACCCGCGGAAAATCAAATCCAGCTGTGTTGAATCTCTCCCAGACGGAATGACATTCAACAGGAGCGATATACACAGTCGCACTTTGCGGAAGGAGAATGCCTTCCTCTTTCAAAATCCTTTCCACAGCCCACTGGCTTGCAGGAACCTGCGGCTCTACCAGCATAGCTGAAGAGAGCATCTCACATATGACGACATCCGCCTTATTGCGGGGCTTGAAGTCTGCATAATGACTCCTGACGACTTCAATAATATCCTCTAGACCATTCTTTTTGATGGCCTGTTTTGCATACTGCACAGAGATTCCATCAATCTCCACTGCGGTGACCTTCTTTGCTCCAGCTCTCGCGGCTATCATAGCTAGTACCCCTGTGCCTGTACCAAGGTCCACCACGTATGAGTCCTCTGTCACCACTCGCTTCAAGGCCTGCTCAAACTTGGAAAGTCTAGAACGCTGACTCAAGAGACTTGCTGCATGAAGTACTGAGAATGGGGTAGAATATTCGTACTCGTCCATCGTTCTATTGCCATATCCAGAGGTTCTTATAATATGATATGAGCCACTTCGAACGCCTAATAGTACTGGAGAACTCACTCTTGACTAACTGATTTGGTGGTCATGAATTGATGGATGAAAGTATCAAGATTGCATTAGACGCCTTGGAGAACGGTCGGCCACAGGATGCAATTTCGATACTAGAACCGTTGGTTGATGAAGCACTAGATGCCGAGGCGGATATTTTGGTCTACCTTGGAATAGCATATGTGCAAACCGAGCAAGCTGAAAAGGCTGTTGAAGTTCTTGAGAGGGCAGAGAACCTTGTAGAAGAACACTGCATTCTTTCAATGTTCCTAGGTCGCGCTTATAGAGCACTTTCACGGTTTGATGAGGCTGAGGATGAGCTAAGTCGTTCGATTTCTCTTGACCCAGAAACTCCTGAGCCATATGCTGACCTAGGATGGGTACTGTATAGGAAAGGAGAATATGCCAAGAATGTCAAGATGCTAGCATCGGCATGTGACACCTTCCCTGAGGATCTCGACATTCGCTCAATTCACGCATTATCACTCTACAGATTGGGCGACTTCACAGCCGCTGCAGCACAATGGGGATTGATGCATCGCCAAGAGCCAGAGTTTATGTCTGCAATCACAAACTATGCTTTCCTGATGCTTACCCTAGGGCGTTCCTATGAGGCTGCCCCATTTGTTGGACAAGCGAACATGCTTGCACCGGATGACTATAGATCCTTGATACTGCTGGGAGAACTTCGATTTCAGTCAGGAGAACATGAGGGAGCCCGTGAATGTTTCCAGAAGGTCTTGGAGCAGGACCCGGAAAATGTGGAAGCACTATCTAGATTGGCTGTTCTCTACCATCACTTGCTCAACAAGACTGTATGTGACGAGTATCTTGAAAAAGCGGCGTCATTAGTTGGTTCGGCTCCCGAGAGCTGGCGAGGTATGTGCTATGCATTATCAGTGATTGGGGGCGATGAGGACTTCATTAATTGTCTCATAAACTGGACACGCGTTGATCCTACATCTGCAGCACCATGGGTTGCTCTCGCAAAGCATTATGACAAAATGGGAAAACTTGAGTATTCTAGAAATGCCTGGCGTGTATCTTTCGAACTGCGTGAATATGTCAAGATATTCTGTGATACATGTGGCAGTGAAGAGCGCCTTCCATATGACGAAACCGTGGGATTTGATATCTATGCCCAGAGGATTTGTCAAAACTGTGGTGAAACAATTCGGATGCCAGTTGGCCTCGCTGCTTTCTGAATGATTTCCTATAATGAGGTGGATACGCTGAATGATCGTCGCTACCCTAAATTTCCTATCCCCGGAGTTGGTGGAATCGTAGTGAGTCCTGAGGGCGTACTCTTGGTGGTCAGAGATAAAGAACCTGCCAAAGGCTTTCTGAGCATCCCGGGGGGTGGCGTTGACGTGGGGGAAACCCAGGAAGAAGCGGTTGTGAGAGAAGTGCGAGAGGAAACTGGTATAGATTGCGAAGTCATCAAATTCTTGAGCACAGCTGATCTCATTATGACCGATGATGAGGGTGCAATCGAGTTTCATTTCATTCTCAATCACTATCTGTGCAAAGCACTAACATCCACGCTACAGGCTGAGAGTCCAGAGGCTCAGCCCATGTGGATTGATCCTTTGAAGCTCAGAGAGTTTGATATTCCTCCGAGAATTCTCGATTTATTGATGGAAAATCTCGATGATATTGAATCATTGATGTCTGATTGAATCGCTGCTATGCGCCTCTATTATAAGCGGAATGTGCTTTAAGAGCCTCTTTGTCCATGAAATATAAAAGCAGATGTGCGCCACGCTAAGTGTACCTAATACATCACACATATAGGACGTGTTATGGACAATGTTCAGAACTATAACAGCGCTTTTGATTGCGCTAATCGTTGCTATCGTAATTGGTGTCTTTCAGATCCTTGGTTTGACAATTGCAGACCTACAGGCAATTATCGGATCCACAGATTTCACTGATATCGTGCAATACCAAGGCGGAGTCCTTTTCGGACAGCTCATCTTCCCCTACACTTTTGCAATTAGCGGTTATTACATGCCGCTTGTAGCTCTAGGCGTCGCTGGATTTATTGCAGGGCTGATTTCAAAGAGTGGTGTGAGAATGCTCTTTGTTTCTCTGATTGCGATAGGCCTCTTCTTTGTCGGATATGTGGTCCTCACTATGGGCCTTTCACCTACCGACCTAGATGCGATGGCTACATTGGCACAAAACATAGCAATCGATCTTGGCGTGTCATTCGCACTCCTATTCGTTCCAGGCATCATCGGAGCTTCACTTACCGCTGAGGAATACTAGTTTCAGCTAGGAGCAATAGCTCCAGAGGGGGTCTATCCCCCTTTCTGTCTTTTTTCTGTAATCTTCTTCAACAGAGATTCTTTCTTTGAGAGAATTGGAGAAAGAACTAGATCGATAGAAACTAGATCTAGATAGTCGTCCAGGAAATCACTATGAACAAAAGCACCTGCCGCCATCGGATGTCCGCCAGCTTCCACAACTTCCTTCCCTGCAACCATGCTAATCTCTTCGCCTACCCGCAAAAAAGATTCTTTGAGATTGATACCCTTATCCACAAGGCTCTGTCTCGCCCTACCTGATATTTTAATGAGCGGGCTATCTTCATTAGAGTTTGTGCTCACCCCGATGATGGGTTTGTCAATGGGCACGATTCGTGAACCTTGAGCCATTCCAATGACGATTCCAATAATCGTATCTGAAGTTAGGGGGTCTCTGACGACATACATTCCATCCATCTCAGTATATCCGCCATCCTCAAGTCTCCTTAGAGCTGCTGCCAGGTTTGCACGATGTTGTTGGAGAAGCGCAGTTCCCTCATGATACGCATCTTCATCTCCAAGACAAATCATTACACCTACTTCCGGCTTTCTATTCCTGCCGCAGGCATTCAGGAGTGTGGAGAACTCTTTTGCTGAGCGCATCTCGGTTTCAATCGGTCTAGTAACCAGGGTGATAACGTCGCCGATTATTCCTTTGGTTATCTCAGGGTCGCCATAGGCCTCGTCGATGTGGAAGAAGAGCTTCGTAATCACTGCTTGTTTTTCTTCATTTGTCAGTCCTGTCCAGATTCTCCAATTATCATCCGGATCTTTCAGCGGAATATTTAGTCCTGTAAAGAACTGATAACAAGCATCTTCATTGCCTGTGATGCCTGGAAGATATGGTTCTGTGGCGTATTGAAGCAAATATGGCAAAGGCCGTGTATTAATGCCAAAGAACGTCAGGTCCTTGCTTAATTTGATTTGTCCTGAAGCCTGACCTAGTTTGGCAATTTCCTGATTTGCTCCCTGGAGTCCCTTGCCATAGTAGTCTTGAAGGTCTCCTGTCGCCCCCACGATAGCAAGTTCTGTTAGGTCAACATTTTCCTCCGAGAGCGTATATGCTACCAAGAATGCAACTCCTGCCCCAGAAACATCATAGCTACCATCAAGACCATGCTGATTTGGATTAATCTCAATTATTTCATCATTGTTCCTGCTCTCCTCATGCTCCTCATAAGGTAAATGATGGTCAAGAACAATGATTCTCCCAACTCTACCTTTCGCTAGAAGGTGAGTAGTAATCAGCTCCATCTGTCCTGTCCCTAAATCACTAAATACAAGCAAATCTGGCTGATTCTCTTCAACCAATTCTTCAACTTCAATAATGGTTTCAGAGTTGAGCTGGTGGATATTCCTCCACATGACCTCCTTGTCTTCTCTCTCAAGCATTTTGAGAACAATAGAAAGAGCACTTATCCCGTCAGCATCAATATGCGAGATTGCCAAGACCTTGCTCGATGCACGAATAGCATTCACTGCTTCAGAGATTTTTGCCTGCATAGAATCAGGTAGGAAGGAAAGTACCGACACCGTTGTTCCTGCAACTCTCTCCAGAGGGGCAATATAAGTAGGCCTCTCTGCAACATTGAGTAATTGATTCTATTCATTCAGCGCCGCGCATAACTCTGGATAAAGCAAGGAAGATGACTAGAAATACGCTTGCCACAGCCGCCAGTGCCTTTGCGACCTTTTGCCAATTTGTCAATGGGACTTCAAGGTCTCGAAGTTCGTTTGTGACTCGTTTGAGGTATACTCTCATTTCTGTGTAGAGTGCTTTTTCGTCATCAAATCGAGTTGAGTAACTTGACCAACTCTCGTAAAACGGTGCCTCCGGATTTGTCTGGAGCCATTCTTGCCAAGCTGCCAGTATCTTGTCCTTATGTGGTTGTGGGAATCGCTCAATACTTTCTTGTACCGTGCTAGCCCAGTCTTTAGGTAACATCATTATGCACCCTTTATTCTCCCGGCAGAGGATAGTTTAGTCTCCGCAGGACTCTTATTAAGTATTCACCAGATTTGGTCCGCTTTTAAAGGGTAATAAGCGTGCGGTTTTGGAAGCGCGCGTATTTCAAAATGCGCAATTTACCGTACTTGAGAAACTTCCTTTTGCCATTCCTTCAAATCGTTCCTGAGTTTTTGAACATCTGATGGATTAATGGGGTCGACTCTTCCATAAGTCTTCAAAATCCTTACCCATCTTTGCATTTTGACTATTAGTTGACCAGCTCCACCCTTTTGCTCGAGGATACTTGCTGCTTGAGATATTTTGATAGAGAGATCACTAGCGATAACCCCTTCACGAATCTGCGAATCAAGCGTATCAAGTACTGCCTGCAAACTGGAAACTGCACCTTTTTGCTCAATGGTAGGAGCGTCTACAGGTCTAGAAAGAGCAGCTGCGGATACATTCTCTAGTTTATCCATTATTTCATCTAGTTTCTCGCTATTGGCCGCCACTGCTAATGAAATCTCGGAATTGGAGTCTTGGACTTCAGTAATCTTGGAGAGGACATCGATCATCCTGTTAAGCATCTGAGTAAGTCTTTCAATAGCTCCATTGATTTCTGTGAGCTTGGCTCGAACATATGTATCATCGTCGCTCATTAACATCCCTTCTGCAAATTGCTCGCTCAAACCTATCGTCGTTCTTCTGGTGATTAAGGCGCTCTTCACATTAAGCTTTCTGTGGTGCAAGTAAGGTCTGTACATAACTTAAGACCTTTATACCACATTTAGCAAAACCACGCCAATCACTGTCTCACGCTGGAGGCAAAAACCATTGTATGTCTTGAATTACAAAGAACGTGAGGAGTCTGAAATTCCTCTTGAAGGCGCGACAAAGACCACGATGCGCTGGCTTATCGGAAGACGGACCGGGGCAAAGACATACTCGATGAGGTACTTCGAAATGCAGCCTGGAGGCAAGATTCCTATTCACTCCCATATTGAAGAACATGAAATCTTCGTTTTAAGCGGTGAAGCAAAGGTGCTAGGTGAAGGTGAGGTGGATGTAGCTAAGAAAGACGATGTTGTCTTCATTCCTGCGGATCACCCTCATGGTTATGACAACACCGAAGGAAAGGAAGTCTTTAGTTTCATCTGTGTGATACCTTTGCTTGGTGAGGGATAGGATTCTTCACCATACTTCAGTCACATTCTTTTACCGGCAAATCAAAACACATGATATGTCTGAATTGAACATTCGAGAGAAGAGTCTCTGGCTGTTTGATGTTGATAATACTCTCATACATGATGTGGATCATCCCGTGGTCTTTCCAGATGCACTACGTCTATGGAACGTCCTGATGGAAAACGGCAAGACCAATGCAATTCTAACCAATGTTGGTCGGCTATCGTCTCGACAGATTCATGACGTGCTTAAGTCAGTCGGGTATCAAACTGAGCTCAACAAAACCTTTAGTGCTGGCGGAGCTGCCGCAGCTTATGTGCATAATCGATCTCCCAGAGCGAGATGTTTCCTTATTAGCGAAGGCGGAGCAACAGAGGACTTTGTGGCTCAGGGGTTAAATGTAACCAATAATCCTCCAATTGATTATGTGGCGATTGCCGCGGACCGAGGCTTTACCTATGCAGAACTCAACTTCGCAACGAAGATGGTCCGAGATGGAGCACAGCTTATCTGCATAAGTGGCAGTCTCGATTATAGAGGCGTCTATCTTGGAATGGAAGATGTCTATATTGGGGAACGGTCGATTGTAGCAGCTATTGAACATGCAACAGGAGTTTCTTCGGTCGTTATTGGCAAGCCCTTACCAGAGATATTCACTGAAACAATAGCCGTCTTGGGATACAAACCTGATGATGCTGTTATGGTGGGGGACAATCGTGCCTCAGATATTGCAGGTGGAAACGCCGCTGGACTGACAACGGTGCTTGTTAACCGCGATCCTGATAATATCGTTCAGTTTGATTCTCAAGGCTATGACGATAAGCCCGATCTCTCAGTTGTCAGCCTCGATGAAGTTATCGCCCTTTTGTAGCCTTCTTGGGCGTCCTACCGGTCGACGAAGATTTCGAGGACTTTTTTGCCGCCATTGGATTTTTCGTCAACATCGACCAGTCATGATCCTTCGGAACTAAGCCCTGAACTTTCTTATGTGCCATACCTCCAATCAACTCAAAGAGATCCGTGACATTTGAACCAGTGAGGGCACTAGTGATGATATGAGGTGCTTTGAGGCTCTTGGCGAATTTGCTGATGTCCTTCTCTTCAACCCTGTGTGGCTTTTTATCCCCCTT
>JBHLQK010000037.1:0-17971 GCA_048884925.1 Candidatus Thorarchaeota archaeon | reverse complement strand
CATGTATGGGCCAGTTCCACAGGTGTGGGTCTCCATCCAAACAGATTGCCACTCACCGTAGTCATTGCCGTAGTGCTCCTTCCAATCTCCGCCAACAGGTACACTGTCGTTGCATGGGTTGGAGAGTACGTAAGTTGGGCTCATGAAAGCACCAACACGGTAAGTCATCGCTGCAATGAATGGTGCGAATGGTTCTTCTAGGTTGAACTGAACGGTGTAGGTGTCTAGGACAACGATTGCGCCTGAGTTAGCAACCCAGTCGTCAAAGGCATCCTTGAACTCCTGTGAACCAGTACCTTCTCCATAGGCAGCATCCTCAACAGCTAGACCACCCTTAAGTGGCTCAATGATCATCCAAACGGGACCTGCAAGTCGGAAAGCTTTGACGGCCCTCTCGACGTTCCATTTGACCACACTAGCGTTGAATGGTGTACCATCATGGAAAATGACGTTGTCACGCAGTGAGATATTGTACTGCAATCCGTCTTCGGATATTTCTGGAGCTGCTGATGCCAGAAGAGGCACCGTGGGCTCAGTACTATCCGTACCGAATTCGTAGTAGTATAACGTTTCATAGATATTTTCTTGCATGCCGCCACCAAAGTTCTCATAATTGACGTGCGGGTCCATACTTAGGGGGTTGCCTATAGTCTCCACAATGAACGTATCCTCAGGAGTCTGAGTCGGTTGTGATAGGAAGACAAAAGCAACACCAGCACCCGCAACCACAATCACGATAACTATGACCGCGTACATCTGGTTTCTTTCCATTGGAAATAACTTCCTCCTTCTTGCAAGAAGTACGTGTCAGAGACACAAAATTTCTTGCCATGGCACACGGAGAGTGTACCATAGTGGAATCATTCTCAATATTCATTGTCTAATATAGCTTACGGGCGTCTCATCGTGTGATAACGTACACAAGAAAGCAGAAATATGATTTACATCGCACATCGGGCTTCTTCTGATTCGAGTAGCATCATTTCCAGGTGCTGACTACCTTGCATAAATGAATTATGAATGGATGTGTGCGTGTCCAGTTTTCTTTTCTGACATCCAAAGGCTTAAATGACCGTCACTGATGATGCGCAATTTGAAACCAGACTGGCACCATCTGGTATAGCGCTGAATATCTGCATCTGAAGTGGTCGACCATGAGATTGAGAGATTATGTAATTAGAAGGATCTTCTTGTCGATTCCTGTAATTATTGGAGTCCTGGCCATAACATTTGTCCTGGCGTATGTGGTTGGAAATCCTCTCGCATTATATGTGGATGAGAGAACCCCTCCTGATGCATATGCGGCAATCAGACTCGAACATGGTCTCGATGAGCCCATATACGTGCAGTTCTTCCTCTATCTTAGAAATCTGTTTGCAGGAGACTGGGGATATTCAAATACTGCGAGGATGGAAGTGATTCCCACACTCCAAAGGTACTTCCCTGCAACAATTGAACTAGCTATTGTTTCAATGATCATTGCGGTGGTGATTGGCATCCCTCTAGGCATTATCTCAGCAACCAAGAAAGACAAGCTGACCGACCATGTGACTAGAGTAATCGCTCTGGCTGGTGTATCGATGCCTATCTTCTGGTTTGCTCTCATGCTCAAGTATCTATTTTATTACCAGTTCTTCATGTGGGGACTTCCCTTCCTCCCTGAAGGAAACCGGTACAACTTCGTTTATATCGACTATACACCTATTACTAATTTCGTCTTGGTGGATTCTCTTATCACTGGAAATATGGTGCTATTCTTTGATGCTCTGATTCATTTTGTGATGCCAGCAATGTGCCTTGGCTACATCTTTTTGGCTATTATTACTAGGATGATGCGTTCTAGCATGCTCGAGGTTTTGAAAGAGGATTACATAACTCTTGCACGTTCAAAGGGTTTGAGGGAGAGGGTTGTCATCTACAGACACGCTCTCAGGAATGCGATGATCCCTACGGTCACAGTCATTGGCCTTGCCTTTGGAGGACTCATTACGGGGGCTGTTCTTACTGAAACAATATTCAGCTGGCCAGGGCTTGGTCGATGGGCTGTCGCATCTATCCTAACATCGGACATACCTAGTATCAATGCGTTCACGATTCTAGTGGCTGTCATATTTGTTACAGCCAATCTCCTAGTTGATCTCATATATGCCACTCTGGATCCAAGAATACGATATGGGTGAGGTGAGTAGAAATGGAAGAATTAACACAAACTGAATTGGAAATCGTTGAGGAGAAAGCACCTCAGATGGTGAGAGTCCTGGGCATCGTCCAGTCTATCGTTGGTCTGATGGCGATTGCTGCAGGTGTGTTGCTATTAGCCCCTCTTATACTGCCATTCTTTAGCGGGGAGGTCAATTTTGGCTTTTTTGCAGGTAGACTAATACTGAACACTATTCCAATGATCATTTTTGGTCTGTGGTTGTTTAGCATCGGTAGGTCGGTCTATGGGGTGAATGCTCATGACTTTCCATGGATTATCTATGCCAATATCATCTACATGGGGCTGCTCTACCTGATAGGCGGTTTACTTCCATTCCTAGCTATTAGCAGTCTTTTCGCGATTCTGCTTCTTTTCACCCCCAACGCCAGATCTTATTGGTGGAAGCTTTTTAGGGAAGACTTAGGCCCAAGGATGAAAGAACTCAGGTATAGCCTCTATCTGATTAGGAGAAGCCCATTAGTAGTAGTGGGTGTGGTGATCATCCTCGGCTATGTTTTCATTGCATTGACTGTGGAGTTCTGGGCTCCCTATGGGCCTACTGAGCGAATCTGGGCGGACTCTTTGGACCCACCCAGTGCCAGTCACATATGGGGGGCTGACCAGAATGGTGGCGATATATTCAGCATGGTTATGTGGGCGACTCGAATTGACCTGCGAATCGCTCTCACAGTCGTGTCAGTTGCTCTCATCATTGGCACATTGCTTGGTGCTGCTGCTGGGTACTTTGGTGGAGCCGTTGACGAGGTTGTCATGCGTATCACAGACGTCTTCTTTGCTTTCCCTGGTCTCATTCTCGCGATGGCAATTGTATCTGCTCTTGGTGAGAGAAATCTCGACAATATTGCTATAGCTCTCATGGTGGTCTGGTGGCCTACTTATGCCCGTCTTGTAAGGGGTCAAGTATTGATAGAACGCGAGAGGTTGTATGTTGAGGCTGCGCGATCTGTTGGAGCATCAGACTTCAGAATATTGCTGACCCACATATTGCCTAATACTGTGCAGCCTGTTATTGTCCAAGCTACACTAGACCTAGGTGGTGTTCTGTTGACTGCAGCTGGTCTCAGTTTCATTGGCTTCGGTGCAGAGGCAGGTACTGCGGAATGGGGCCTCATGATTGCCACAGGGCAAGATCACTTTACGCTATACTGGTTGGTCTTCTACCCCGGCCTTGCCATACTATTCTGTGCACTTGCCTTCAATCTAGTAGGCGACGGAGTCAGAGACATCATGGATCCGAAACTTAGGCGGAGATGACAGCAGGAGATTTGATGACCATGACTGAATCAAAAGATGAAATGCAAGAATCCCAAGATATATCCTATTCGCTTGAAACTGATGTAATCCTTGATGTTCGAGGACTCAAGACTTCCTTCTATACGTATGAGGGCGTCGTTAAAGCACTTGACGGAATCACTGTGAAGCTCAAGAAGGGGCAGACACTTGCATTCGTCGGCGAAACGGGGTGTGGCAAAAGCGTAACTGCAAAGTCAATAATGCGTCTTGTGGACTCTCCGGGTGTCATAGAGGCCGGTGAGATTGTCTTCAGAGACCGTACACGGAACAAAGATGAAGTGATCACAGATCTATTGAAGCTGTCCGAAGATGAGATGCGACATATCAGAGGCAACCGCATTGCAATTGTATTCCAGGACCCCGCGACTTATCCCAATCCAGTTTTCAAGGTTGGAGACCAGATCGCCGAGGTGATATCTCTTCACCAGGATCTCAGTAAGGAAGCACTTTTGATGAAGATTGCGCTTCTGGAAGATACGCTGGCTCAGAATCCACAAGCTGCGAATGCAGATGAGATTAAGGAGAAGATCTTGGAATACAAGAGCCAGCTTGACGATCCACCGCCGCCAACCGATGATGACAAGAAGAAGGTTGCTAAGAGGAAAGCGGTTGAAATGCTCAAAATGGTCCGGATGCCTTCTCCCGAGGAGATCGCCAATCAATATCCTCATGAGCTTTCTGGAGGTATGAGGCAGAGAGCACTCATTGCCATGTCTCTCTCCTGCAATCCTCAGATTCTAATTTGTGATGAAGCTACTACAGCTCTGGATGTGACAGTTCAAGCCCAAGTCCTGAATCTACTCAATGAACTCAAGTCAGAGTTTGACTCATCAATAATAATCATCACTCATGACCTGGGTGTCGTAGCAGAGACCTGCACACATGTCGCGGTGATGTACGCTGGAGTTATTGTGGAGTACGCTTCAACTGATGAGCTGTTCTCGGACCCAATACATCCTTACACTTCAGGTCTGCTTCGAGCTATTCCGAAACTTACTGAGAAAATTGATCGGCTTTTGCAGATTAAGGGTACTGTACCAAATCTGATAACACCGCCTACAGGATGTCGATTTCATCCAAGATGTGAATTCGCAACTAGCATTTGCTCAGAGAAGCGGCCTCCGAGAGAGGAGATGAAACCCGATCACTGGGTGGAGTGTTACCATCCACAAGGTTCTATGAAGGGGAAGAGGTGATTTATGATGACAGATACTGTACCTTTGGTGCAAGTTAAGAACTTGAAGAAGTACTTCCCATTGACTGGCGGAGTTTTCCGCAAGGTCCTTGGATACGTTAGAGCAGTTGACGACATCTCATTTGACATTATCAAGGGTGAAACCCTTGGGCTTGTCGGGGAATCAGGCTGTGGAAAGACAACCACCGGTCGAACCCTACTCAGGCTCATCCCTCCCACGTCCGGTACTATGATCTTTGAGGGACAGGACATCAGTGAACTCAAGTCAAAGGAGATGAGATTCCTCCGTCGTAATATGGGAATTGTGTTTCAGGACCCAATGGCCTCACTTGATCCAAGGTTGACCATCAAGAATGCGGTGGGTGAACCGCTTTTAGTTAATGGAGTTGCTCGCGGTTATGGATTGAGGCAGAAGGTTATAGAGCTGCTCGAAAAGGTTGGTCTTAATGAGGATCACCTCAACAGGTTTCCACACGAATTCAGCGGTGGGCAGAGGCAACGTATCTGCATCGCACGTGCACTGGCACTGAATCCCAAACTTGTTGTAATGGACGAGCCTACATCTAGTACTGACGTTTCAGTTCAAGCACAGACTCTTAACCTTATGAAGGATTTGCAGAAGGAATTTGATCTAACATATCTATTCATCTCCCACAACTTGAGTGTCGTTAAGCATATGAGTGACAGAGTCGCAGTGATGTATCTAGGAAAAATAATGGAGATGACTCCGCGCGATATATTCCAAGAAGCAATGCATCCTTACTCAGCTGCTCTTGTGTCCGCTGTTCCGGTACCTAATCCTGAATTTCGTGGTCGAACCCAGATTCTTGCTGGAGAAGTTCCGAGTCCAATCAATCCTCCAACTGGATGCAGATTCCATCCTAGGTGCAGGTTCGCCAGGGAGGTTTGCAAGGACGAGATTCCTGAACTACGTGACGTGAGCGATGGACACCTAGTTGCCTGTCACTTTGCCGGGGAGCTTGATCTTGATTACAAGGAGCAGGTTGAAGCTCAGGAGGCTTCAATTGCTTCGAACTGATAATATATTGGCAATTTGAATTCAATTATGGACTGAATATCGCTCGAATAGATATGGAGGAACAACAAATGGAAAATGAAGAACAACAGGAACAAGTTGATTGGTCAAAGTATGGAGATCATGATGCTAGCAGGCATCCGCCCCTCGATGCAACAGACTATGTTGCACTCTTCATAGCATCAATTCAATCCATCTTTCTTCCCCTTGTCATACTCGCAGCAGTATTAGTATCTATAGGATTCCTCTTTGTCCTCATGCCCTAGTTGGAGTGAGGGCGTGTGTGGAAACCTGCGATTCGACTGGGAATTATCCTTGCAAGTTTCATCATGTCTGTGATAGCTGTTGGAAGTCTCATAGTTTCCCTTATTCTCCAAATATTTGTGTTTGGATATATGGTGGGCCTCTTGACCTTCCTTGCAACTGGAACACTACTGCTCTTTGGAGGCTGTTTGTATGCAAGGCAGCCTCTAGATGATGACAAGAGATACAACACTGATGGAAGCCTAGTACCATCATGGCGTAGAGCACTTTTTGGCCTTCGACTACTGATTGCCAGTGTCTTTCTCTTTCTCTATGGCTTGCTGTTTACTATCGTCAGCATGGTCTTGGGCATCTAAAGAGAATAGGTCCTCGCCTCTCTTGACCAATCCGTATAAAATCCCTGGCAGCAAAATCAGTAGAACAATCACAAGCACAACAACCGATACGAATACGACATATGCAACCGCACCATTAATGATAGCCAACGGAATAAAGAACTGCATCAAGATTATGTTGAATAAGGATGACAGTCCAAAGATGATCAATTCCAGTGTCGGATCGCTCCACGGAGCATAGATTAGCGCAACTATTCCCGCAGCAACGAGCATCATGGTCCATCTAATAATTGTGCTAGATGCTACCTCTGCATAGGCCAAGTCACTCTCTTTGAATTCTAAGGGATCTTGCTTTGCCATCCAACTTAGTAATTCATAGGACATAGCCACATCAAACGGTGCCTGTACTACAAGAATGGCGATTAATGCAATAGACAGTGACCCTCCCATTGTCGCCAGACCGCCCACTATGAGATAAGCCAATGCAATTGGAATGAATGATATCAGCGATCCAAGAACCAGCACAGTTGAAAATGTGCTGTCAGCCATCAATTCTCGAAGAGCCTCTCGTATCCTCGAGCGACGGTGGATGATATTCTTCATGACCCATTTATATGAGATACACTGTGCATAATGCTTTCTTCCAGACAAATCGATTTTGTTCGGCTCAAATCTAGCTCTAAGAAAGATGAAAAGCTCTGTGAAGCGGAGATGTCGTCTGCGCCAAGTTATCGCCATAACAAACGACACCATTCCAAGCATGAACATTCCCAGAATCATGTACATGTTACATTCACTTCGAGCCAATCATGATTTGATAGAGGCGCTATCAAATTCAGGTTGAGAGCATCATTGTCATCACAAACTCTCGTCATACAGTATGAGTGCAAGCTTATTCTTGAATCTGCCCTTCAGAGCCGCAATTCTCTTTAGCAGCCTCTATATTAGAAAATCCTCTCTTCTCAGTTTCACTTGCTTGTTTACCCACTTTGCCAAGAAATATAGTGCACCAGCAGCAAGGGGTGCAGCGCAGATAAACAGAATCAATGCAAGAGGGAATGAGAAGCTGGCAACAGGCAGAAAAACCTGATTAAGGAAGATCGTGAAGAGAGCAGCCAACGCAAGGGCAACAACATCAGGGAGCAGCTCACCCCATGGAGCAATGATTAATGTGGCTATGCCGATTGCGAGCAATGTTTTTTCCCAACGTCTGATTCGATTGGTGGAGATTTTGGCATATGCAAAGTCTCCTTTCTCGAGTTCCCTCGAATCTTGTTCATTAAGATAAGAGAGAAGATCATAGGAAACGCCCACCTCTCCAGGGCTCCGAATGACGAATACTGCTGCAACTATAGTCACCATAGATGCACCTGCAATGACAAAGCTCTGGAACATTACAAATACGAGAAGAACTGGCAGTGATCCCATGACGATTCCAACTAGCAATGTGCCCATGAGGGTGTTTTCTCCAACGAAGTCACCTAGGGATCTCTCTCCTTTCGAGTAATCACCATGTACTACGTTCTTCATAACCCATCTGTGAGACATGCACCTAGTATACTTCACACGACCACTAATGTCCAAAGCGTCAATATCGAACTCACTGCTAAAGTGGGCAGCTAGTGCATTGAATCCTCTCACTCTTCTTTCCCATATGTAAGCAGTAGCTATTGAAAGCAGTCCAAATAACACTAGAGCGATCGTCATGTACATTTTACTTTGTAGCCCCCAAAAATCTTTGAAATGTCCAAAACCAAACATCTGCCATTAATGCTCTGAAATGCTCGTTTTCATCATTAAAAGCAGCAGCTATAAGGACATGAACCTCTCCTTTCAGTTTGACCGGTTTCTGATTCTCAACATCAAGTGTAACATATTTTCCTGGAGTTGTTATTTGAACTCCATGATTGTGGAATTCTTTCGCTGAAATTGAAAAGTCATAATCAAGATTCTCTATCGGAAGTGGATGAACTTGCACGTCTGCTTTTGAGAGCTCGGCAGTCACCTCTAGACTCTTGAATTTGTAGTTTGGTATCAATTTCCTGGATTCTGGCAACCCGAACCTACGACTTGTTATCAAGCTCTGCTCAATGAAGCCGCAGAAATCTCCACCATTCCCTGCTATCGATAATGAAAGAGGCTTTGACCTGAAGACCATCTCGCTGGAACCAAGATCCCATCTCTTTACAGCCTTGGGATTAGATGTTGATTCTTCTTTCTGTTCCCAGAAGCAGAATGGGATGGTTGACATTGCCAGCATCTTATCCTCTTCCCAAGGTTTTCTTTCCATCATCTTCCAGAGGTCGTCATTTAGTACAAAGAGTGACATACCAACAGGCGGAATTCTTGTGGCATTCTGCATTAGAAAAGCAGAAGTTCCATATCGACAGGATATCTGATCTATAAGACCATCCATCTGTTCAGGACTCAGAGAAACAGGCTTCTCGCTCCGAAACATATCCTCTTGATCAGAGGAGAACGGAATTTCCAATTCAAACATCTGTGAAAACTGCTCATATGCTGCTCTAGGCTGACCAATTATCATCTCGGAACAAGGTCAAATCGCATTGGAGTCTCTCAAAACCCTTTCGCTATCGTCATTGTAGATTCTGCATTTATGAGTATCATTACTCCCGATAGACCTAAAACAAAGACACATCTTTTCCGCGGGTCGTGAGTACCATGAATAGTTTACATGGAAAGGACCTGCTATGTACACAGGACTGGACTGTTGAAGAGATCGAGAAGACCCTCGACCTATCTTTTGAGATGAAGGCCAATAGATATGACCATCCCTTGAACAATTGTCTCGACCGGCGTACCTTCCTGATGTTCTTCTACAACCCATCAGTTCGAACAAGGCAGTCATTCGAAGCTGCGGCATCAGAGCTCGGTGGCCACGCTCAGTTCCTTGAACCCAAATCCATGAGGCTTAAGTCCGCGAAAACCGCAGGAGAAACCATTCAGGATGCAGCAGAGGTTATGAGTCGATACGGCGTTGGCATTGGAATCAGAGTTCTAGAAACCGCTCTCGAGTACTACGGGCAGGGCCATGAGATGCTTGAAGAGTATGCCAAGTATGCAAGAATTCCTATTGTCAGTATGGCGCATGATCGCTTTCATCCATTTCAAGGGTTGGCTGATGTCATGGGCTATAGAATGCATGGTGGAAAAGACCTCAAGGGCAAGAAGTTCCTGCAAGTCTGGGGCAAAGGGGCACTGGTGAGGTCATGGTGCTCCATTCAGGAGAGTGTTTTAATTAATACCCGACTCGGAATGGATGTCACTCTCGCCTATCCTCAAGGGTATGACCTCGATCCAGAAGTTATGAAATGGTGCGAGGAGAATGCAGATGCGGCAGGTGGCAGATTCGAGATAGTCCACGATCTTGAGGAAGGATATGAGGGAGCTGACTTCGTATACTCGCGCAATTGGATGACGGCTGGATTCTACGACGACATGATGAAGAATGGCGTGGATGCAGCCAAGAACAAAGAGATTGACATTGCAGCCAAATACGATGACTGGATTACAACTAAGGAGTGGATGGCAAGGACTCATGATGCCTTCTTCACTCACTGTGGTCCGGTGGACAGAAACGCTGAGGTAACAGATGAGGTATGTGATAGTCCCAAATCAATCGTCTATGATGTAGCAGAGAATCGACTACATGTTCAGAAAGCAGTCATGGCACTGACCATGGGGAAGAAATAGATTGATTTGTTGAGGAATCTCTAGAGCCTCCTCCTGTCAGGCTTGAGAACTCAAGCCTAATAGCAGGCGATTGAGATTCATGCTGAATGCATGCTACAATCGTGAATGGGCCACTAGCCAAACAATCAACATTGAAACATGAAGTGCTCAGATATGCATCATGACGAGCCGAAGTATATGTCATCAGGAATAAGCTTCCCGCAAATAGAATCTGCACGTCCCATTAGGTTCAAAAGCGACTCCTCAAAAAATCATGGGGAATCATATGACCAGAACTTCCATTGTTCAACTCACTAGTGAGTGGATTGATGACTGGCTTAAGGTGTATAATGAAGGTAAGACCAATCTCGCTGAGTTCAAACCACTCACATCTCAAGAGCTAAATCGTCTCATCAAGCAAGGCGCAGCTAATCCTGAAAGAATGCTGTTGGGCCTCGAGGGTGGTGTTCCCACAGCGGTCGCTAGATATATCGGATCTGATGAGCCGCAGACTGTATACCTCTCAGATGTTAGCATCATGCCAGGAAGAACAAGCGGTCTGCAAGGGATAGTAGAATATATCATGGCTTGGGCACGGGAAATTGGGGCTGAAAGCATTGCTGCTTGGACTCCTATGTCAACTATCAAGATTCCTGATGTACTCAGCGAATACACATTCGAGGCGCGAAGAGTTTTGGTGAGTCTAAAGAGAAAAATGAACTCAGAGTTGTCAATAGATGAAACATTGATAGACCGCGTAAAACAATGGGATAGCAAAGCACCAGGCCAAAGACTCATCGCTCTCTTTGGCGGCTTGTTTTCAAGACCTCTTGACCTGCATGAATTGAGAGACGAAATCGATCATCAATGGGAACCTCGATTCATTCTTCACTCAAAGGATCTGGAGAATACACTTGCTGTAGCGTACAGGTCAGAAGCTAATCGACAATTAGGCTGGATTGATCTCACTCCACTTAGAACAGGAGCCCTCACCCTAGAGGTGCCTGACTCCGTTCTGATTTCACATCTTTCGGAAAGACTGTACTTGGATGGCGTGAGCGAAATTCGAACTGAAGTGGATGGTGATCTCCTGGAGAAGCAGCCATTCGTAGAAGCAGGTTTCGAAACAATCAGGACTCTTATTGAGATGGAATTGCAGCTCAGCTATTAGTGGATCCCTCAGTTTGGCGCCTTTTGCAAACCTACCAAAATAGGCGATTATTTTCGAGGGAAGACGTAAATATGCTTTGGAGAGGCTTGTTGCGTCTTGAGCCTTTGCCGGGAGGACGGAAACTGGACAAGATGCGTGAACCTTCAGGGTTTTCATCCCGAAAACTCAAGTCTGCGTTTCAGGCTTGGTGGAGGAAATCGCTCCGTGGGCGCAGGTGTGCGCTCACACTTTATTCTTGCTCAATCTCGCCCCATCTGTGGCATCTCACATAATGTCTGGGCTCAACTTCTCTATAATCAGGAACTTCTGTCTTGCAGATATCGATGCAGTAGTCACACCTTGGGTGAAACGTGCAACCTGATGGCAGGTCAGTGAGGTCTGGTGGGCCTCCTTTGATTCCTCGTAATCGGGGTCTCTTTCCCCCTGATCTCATTCTCATCATAGCGATGGTGGGGAATGATGCCATGAGTCCCATCGTATAAGGATGACTTGGATGGTGGAACATCTGGACTCCGTCGCCATACTCCTGAATCTTACCAGCATACATGACTGCAACACGGTCTGAAAGCTCTGCGATGACTCCCGCATCGTGACTAATCAGAAGAGTGGAAACGTTAAACTCATCCTTGACCATCCTTAACACCTCTAAGATTTGACGCTGGATGGTCACATCAAGAGCTGAGGTGGGCTCATCAGCAATAACAAGGTATGGACCCGAGATGAGTGCCATAGCAATTAGTACTCTTTGACTCTCACCCCCTGAGAAGCTTGTAGGATCAAGAACGTATCGAATACCTGCATCTGCGAGTCGGACCAGTCCGAGATATTCGAGCACCCTGCGTTTCATATCAATAAGACGCACACCCTTTTCATGGATATCAATAGGCTCTGCAGTCTGGTGTCCAATACTATGTAGCGGGTTGAGAGCTTTAGATAGACCTTGAGGAATCAATGAGATTTCCTTTCCTCGTATCTCAACAAGCTCTTCCTGTTTCATTGCCGTCAGCACCTTGCCTCTAAAAGTCACCTTGCCCTGCACACCGGGTCTGTCTTCCACAGGAACTTTATCTCCTGCTTTGAACTGCTTTAGGAGGGTGGCATCATTCGATGCTCCTGCACGAAATCGAGCTATTCTCTCAAAGAGACCCATAATTGCCAGGGCTAGTGAGCTCTTCCCGCATCCGCTCTCTCCAAGAAGACCGACAGACTCTCCCTCCCGAATCTCGAACGAAACATCATCAACCGCTCTTGCCAATCCCTTGGAAGTTGGATAGTACGCTCTCAGGTTTTCCACGATTAGGAGCTCGTCACCCTTTGGCAATTGAATCACTAACCTTGGTTGCTTCTGAATTCGTAATAAACAGTTTTGAAAGAGCATGCGAAAGCAATCATTAAGTCGTGCCATGTCCTCCAGTGCCTTGGTGGCATTATGTCAAAACCGAAAGTGTTCTTTACAGACCGGCAGGCCAGACACGACTACAACATGCTTGACAAGCTCGAACATGTCTTCAATGAGATGGGTCTGCATGTTATAATCCAATCTGATGAGAAAGTGATGATCAAGACTCACTTCGGACTCTATGGAAATACGAATCACATTCGGCCTGCATATGTCAGGAAACTTGTGGATTTGGTCAAGAGTGCTGGAGGCTTCCCCTTCGTTGCTGACACAGCATCTCTTGCATATGGAACTGGAAGACCATACGGAGGTAGGACCACAGCACCTGAGTACTTGATGCGTGCTGCTCTAAATGGATTCACACCCGGAGTCTTGGGAGCACCAATGGTCATTGCAGATGGGTACTGGGGAGTTGATACATACTCAGTTCCCATAGAAGGCGACCATCTCAAGTCGGTTTCTGTCGCAGGTGCGACACTTGATTGCGACAAGGTGATATTGCTTAGTCACGCGAAGTTCCACCATATTGGGGTTGCAGCCACCATCAAGAACATGGGTGTAGGTATGGTTGGCAAACAAGGAAAGGCAGCTGTCCATTGTCCTGATGGACTTCAAGTTCACTCTGAGAATTGTCTGGGAAGTGAATGTTCAAAGTGCGTGTCTGTATGTCCAAAGAGGTGTATCGAGGTTTCCGATGAGTTGAGGATTGACATGGACCTCTGTGTCACCTGCGGTCATTGCGCTTCGGTTTGCAGGTCTACAAATTCCAACACCATAGTAATGCCTTGGTCTGGGAAGGACATGGCACAACGGATTGTTGAAAACTCTCTAGGTGTTGCCAAGTCAATTGGACCTGAGAAGTTCTACTACTTCAACTTGGCAATTGACATCTCCGACCATTGCGACTGCATCTGTGTTGGAGCCCCGTTGCTTATGCACGACCTCGGGATACTGGGCTCAACAGATCCCGTGGCGATTGACCATGCGACTCTAGAAGTCATGAAGAATGCGTCATTGAATCCTCAATCCGGAGGCAGGTCTGAGTTTGAGAGTCTCGTCAATCGATCTGAGCTGATATTCTCTCATGGAGAAAGGATAGGTTTGGGATCAACTATCTATGAGCTAATCAGGTTGACTCGAAAGAGGGAATAGATGTACAAACGCAGAGAAGGCCCGACAAGGATGAATTATGGGCAAATCATTGTATGTTTCATTGACGTACACCACGTGTGGATTATTCGAATTATGACATCAGGCTCGTGGCAAGTTTGGACTTGGGTCGTGGAGTTCCATATGCAGCGGCACAAGGTCAGTATTACATCATATACTATGAACCGTAGTCCTTGTAGATATGGTACCAATAGCCCTGATGCATTGGATTCCATTCTAGCCCACTTCCCATGAGAAAAGATCTCCACACCCTGAACTCCCGTGGCTGGTACATATAGATACTTGGCTGGTCATGGGCTACCTGTTCCTGAATCTTGCCATAGAGCATCAATCGCTCGGCAGCGTTCGTTGACTGTTTCGCCTGAGTAATCCAATTATCAACTGTGGAATTGCAATAACCAGTTGGCATCATGAATGTACCCTGTGAGTGCACGAAGGGCCAAGCGTAATTGTCTGGATCTGCGTAGTCCGGGCTCCATCCAATGAACCACATTGTCATCTCTTTGTCTAGTTGCTTTGTGAGAAAGGCCGGCCAGTTATACTCGTTCAACCTGATTTCTGGCACATTGATTCCAGTTTTGTTGGCGTTCGCATCCGTTATTACTTCGGCAAAGCCATCCTTTATCAAAAGGCTAGTCTGGTAAAGGACGTCGACTCCGTGAACGTAGGCCACGTCAATATAGTCCTCCATATCGTTTATGGCATCTACAAATCCCGGCTGGTTCATAGCTTGATTCCACCATGCTACAGCCTCATCGATATCGTAGTGCTCAAGCCAGTAAGAGGAATCATGTCCAAACATGCCTTGTGGGATAAACCCTCTGGCTTGGAACCCCCAACCTCTGGCAATGGCATCTATTGCTGCCTCGTAATTGAAGAGGTAGGCGAAGCACTTCCTTAGCTCACGGTATATGAATGGACTTTGGACCTCCTTTCTGATTCCACCCCGAGTGATGTTGATCTGACCGAAGCTGAAAGCGTAGGCATAGAGTGAATAGCTATAGCCTCCAGTGCTTACATGAATGCTAGGATTCTTGGATTCCATGGTCACGTTATCCCAGATCTCGTCAGCATTGGAAGTTGGCCAATAGACTACGTCTGCGATGCCAGTCCTCAGATTCATCAGTCTTCCATTCGTATCTTCATTGTTCTTGCAGAACACGGTCTTGATGGCACCTGCGTAGGAAGGTGGAGCGATGGCTGCCTCAGTGGCGTCAGCCCTCCAGTAGTCCTCAAACAAGTCCATCCTGATGAACTCGTTTGCCCTCCACTCTGTCAGCATATAGGGACCAGTACCACAGGTGTGGTCCTCCATGTAGGTATGAACCTCACCGTAGTCTGTACCATAGTGCCCAGTCCAGTCACCGCCCGCTGGGACGGTGTCGTTGCTTGGCTGTGAGAGGACAAAAGTCGGGCTCATCATTGCGCCGACCTCGTATGTCATTGCCGGAATGAAGGGTGCGTGTGGGCGCTCAAGATTGAACTGGACTGTATATGTATCCAGCACAACAATTGCGCCCGAGTTTTCCTGCCAGTCGTCAAAGGCATCTTCGAACTCGGCTGAGCTTGCTCCGCTAATGTAGGCTGCGAGCTCAACGACCTCGCCACCCTTGAGCGGCTCAATGATCATCCATACAGGACCGTGTGTATCAAATATCTTTACAGCTCTCTCAATGTTCCATTTCACGCAACTTGCGTTGAATGGTGTGCCATCGTGAAAGATGACCCCTTCGCGCAGTGAAATGTTGTACTGTATCCCATCTGCCGATATAGCGGGTGCAGCTGAAGCCAACAGAGGAACCGTTGGTTCAGTATTGCTTAACCCCCAGGGATACGTGTACAATGTTTCATAGATATTGAAATGCAGTCCTGTCCCATAGGTTTCGTAGCAGACGTGTGGATCCATGGTTACAGGACCGCCCACTGTTTCCAATACGAACTGATTTGCAGGAACAATCCGAGGCTGTGATAGGAAGACAAAGGCAAAACCTGCTCCAGCAATCACAATTATGATGACAATTATCGCATAGACCTGATTCTTCTCCATCTCTGGCAACCCTCTTTACCCTCTCACAAAGAAGGAGCTACACTCTTGCTAACTAGTCCTTTTTCCATGAAGCTAAAATCATCTATATTTCAAATAACTAGTATATCAATTATGCGTCGTTCTGACTCGCAGAACAATTTTCAGACTAGGATTTCAAACTGTGTACCAATGATTATGGCTCGAGGTTCCTATTGATATAATAACAATAGAATCTGTGCATCGACAGCATGGTATGCCGCTGTCATTCAGCTGAAACTCCCACATCAATCAGACACTTCGTAATTATTAATACATGGGAATCCTTCAGACTTCTGAGGTTTTGCAATGGGAAAATCAAAAGTCTACTTCACAGACCGTCAGGCGCGTCCAGACTACAGCATGATAGACAAGCTTGAACATATTTTCAATGAGCTGGGACTTGACAAGGAGATTAAGGCTGGTGAGAAGGTTATGGTAAAGACCCATTTTGGACAGTGGGGTAACACAAACTATCTGCGACCAGCGTACGCACGCAAGATTGTAGATCTTGTCAGAGCCGCTGGTGGAGAACCTTTCTTGGCTGAAACATGCGGTCTTGGCTATGGTGCTGGCGGCGCATATGGAGGACGCACAACAGCCCCCGAATATCTTGCAATGGCTACACTACATGGCTACACCGAAGCTTCAGTTGGTGCTCCACTCATCATGGCAGATGGATATTGGGGGACTGATGTTTTTGATATCGAGGTTGATGGTGAGCATGTGAAGAGTGTAGATGTTGCTGCTGCCTTGTTTGACTGTGACAAGGTCATTGTTCTGACTCATGCGAAGGGCCATGGTCTAGGCGGACTCGGTGGGACCATCAAGAATCTTGGGATTGGGCTCGTAGGCAAAAGGGGCAAGGCCGCGATGCACTTTATGGGCGATATCAAGATTGACCCGGAGAAATGTCTTGGACCTGATTGCTCAAAATGTTTGAAGGTTTGTCCACCACGATGTATCGCAATGAATTACAAAGCTGAGGTTGATGAGTCCAGATGCATTGAATGTGATCACTGTGTCAGTGTATGTGCTAGAGTTGGAGCGAAGGCTGCTAAAATGTCGTGGAGACCCTCCCATGAACAGGGTCCTATATTCGTGGAGAACTCGGTGGGAGTGATCAATGCTATCGGGACTGACAAGTTCTATTACATCAACCTCGCCATTGACATCAGTGACAAGTGCGATTGCTGGAATGTAGGTGCTCCATTGTTGGTGCATGATATAGGCATCTTCGGATCAAGAGACCCATTAGCTATTGATCAAGCCACACTACAGGCCATAAAGGATGCTCCCGCCAATCCCGACTCTCCCGCCGGTGATATTGAGTGTGGAGCCTGCAAGTTCGCTATGGTACATGCGTGTAAGGACCCCGAAACCGGTGAGATTCTCGAACTCGCAGAGCGGCAACTGTCGCATGCTGAGAAGATGGGTCTTGGCAGCAGAGATTATGAGCTGGTTACAATAACAAGAGAGCCACCCAAGAGACAGGGTTAGAGGTAGGAGAGATTTCCATGATACCAAGTTGGTTCAGAGAGAAGGTGATTCAGGCGCACGAGAATCAGAGGACTCATCTTCATTATGTGCTGAAAGACCTAACTAATGATGAGTTGATCAAGAAGGTGACGACAGAGGAATACTCGAAATCAATAGCTGGGATTGTCATGCACATAGGGACCGCTGAAACATACTGGTTCCACAAGGCCAATAATCCGATAGGGCCGCCAGTGATAGCAAACACGTTTGAAGAGGTCATTTCTCGCATTGAAGAGAACACTGAGAAGATCACGAAGCTTCTCCGTGAGTGCCCTGAAGAACAGCTCCGCATCATCTCTCCAAAGGAAGGTGGGCCATTACTAGCTTGGGCTGCGCTTAGAACTGCGCAGCATGGGATTTACCATGCAGGTCAGATCGCGAAGATACGTCGAATGATTGGTGCAAAGGAGATTCTCCCTGATACAGAGAATATATGGGGAAATGCAGTCGACTCAATTCTTGAGATTGTAAGAGCCTTCATTGAAGAATAGCAGCAATTCAAATGGAGATAGGAATTGCTCTCCATCCAAGAATCACTATTAAGCATAATCGACAAGACTCCATGGACTGGACCTAGCTAGGGGTGTTTTGCA
>JBHLQK010000036.1:0-18035 GCA_048884925.1 Candidatus Thorarchaeota archaeon | reverse complement strand
ACCGCGTTCGGCTAATGGGAAATCATAGAGTGGCTGAAGAAGTATTGAGCTTTATTGATTTGGTAAAGCCAAACCGGATGGAATCTATGATTATGACTGGAGAGGAAGACCCGTTTCTTGCGGTCGAGATGTTAGTGGAATGCGGGGCAGACCTAGCAATCGTCACACTCTCTGAAGAAGGTAGTATCGCATTTGATGGCAAAGACTTCTACAGAATTCCTGCCTTCAAAATAAAGAAAACAAATGGGATTGGTATTGGTGATTCCTATCTATCCGGCTTTGCAGCAATGATGCTGGAAGAGCGTCCAATTGCTGAATGTGGAGCTTTTGCCTCAGCTGTTGCAAGCATTGTTGCTGAGTCGACAGCTGGACCCAACTTCATTATGGATCGCAAAGAAATTCGGCGAAGAACTGATGTCTTGCTTGAGGAAATCAGTGTCGGATGATTATTCTGTAATGTCGAACACTTTCGACATAGTTGAAGAGAGGAACTCTTTCGCTAACTTCATTGCTTCTCTGCCCCTCTCCGTTATCTCGTAGTATTTACGAGTCGACTCGCTAGACTCCTGACTCTGGATTAAGCCATCTCTCTGCAAACGATATATTATTGCATAGCCGCTCACTGTGGCGGGAGCAAACCCGAACTTCTTTGTGACAAGCTCCTTGATCTCATACCCATAGTGGGGTCTCTCTTGCAGCAGGCGCAGAATGTATATCCAAAGCATCTCCTTTGTAAGCTTGTTCACAAGCCTTTCTACTGCCCTAGACTGCTTTTCTGGAATATCACGGGTCTGCGACATCATGAACCATCTCTTCATACATTGATATTATCGCTGCAATACAATGACTCGTAAGGTAGCTAGTGGCTCCTAGAGAGAGTCGATAAATGCTGTGGTCATTGAATACCTTCAGCGCCTCTGCATCAAATCCTCTATGGTCGCCAATAATGAAGCTGTTCTGCGCATTCATATCTGGTAGGTTTATCTGATTAATAGATAAACCAGCTTCGTCCAGCACCCATAGGCGAGCTTTATCATTGGACAAGATTGCCTCCGCAACTTCTTCCAGGCTCCGATTCTCGACTGATACAAACGGATGATACTTTCCAGAGAGTGCATCCTTGATTACACGTGCCCACCATACTTCACCCCTGGGCATCTTATTACTCGGACTTCCAATGCGAAGACATGAAGTCCTGCCAATAAGGGCGATTATTTCAAGAATAGACTTGTTCAATATCGAAGGGCCCCAGTCGAAGCACGCGGCCAAGGAACGGCATAACACATCTATTCTTTTGCCTGAACCAGGAAGATCTTTGAGAAGAAAGTTGCCTGTGTCAGAAATCTCTGGGAAGTAAAGGACGAATCTCAAATGTACTACTTGTTCCATCATTTGGAGAACCAGCTAGTATGGTAGGCCCATTGTATTTTGATGGCAGTAGTATCTGACATGTTGTGTTTAGCCTAATAACGGCGGTTTCGCGTTGGTGTTGTCTTTCGTTCAGTTGCTTGCCTAATCTGAACTTTCCCAGAATGCACTGCGCAACTGACACAATAGTATTGTGTGACTTTGCGCGTCTGAATGAAACTTCCTTGCTTTTGGAGCTCACGCGCTAGCTGTGGTTCGACAGCAGACACACGTTTCGTGTATCTCTTGGCCTTATCAGCTGGTACCATCCGTCCACACCTAGAGCATTGTACGGACTTTGATTTTCCCGAGCTGCCTTTACTTCGGCCACCAGACTTTCTCTTTTTACCCAAATGTTCTCACCATAGCTGGTTCTGGGGTCGCTCAAGTGGCATGTCCTTAAAACATTGTGCATGGAACAACGCGAAAACATAGCTAAATCAAGTCTGTCATCAGAAGAATGGTGACACGGTTTCCAACACTTTCTCAATTATCTCATTATTTGATTCAATCAGCATTTCATGCTCTTCACGATCAACTTGGTCCTCAAGACTCGGAAGTTTCCTCCCCTGTAATCCGTCCAAACTTGCTCGAATGCTTGGGCCAAGCGCATACAGACTGTACCCTCCTTCGAGAATCCAGTATGAGCCTTTAATTCCTAGGGAAGTGACTGTCTTCTCCATCAGGTTTCCTATATGCCAATAAGTTCTCGAATCCACACTCATGTTTCCTACAGGGTCTGCATAGTGGGCGTCAAAGCCCGCAGAAACCCCTATAATATCTGGCTTGAAGCTCTTCAGGGCAGGAATTACAATCTGCTCCATCGCAAATTGATATGATTTATCTGGAGTGGCTTCAAGAAGTGGTATGTTGATGTTTGTTCCTTCTCCTTCACCATGTCCAATCTCGTCATAATGTCCTAATCCGAAATTCTCATAGTCATATTCATGTATTGAGATACACTGGACATTTGGATCTGCGTAAAATATCTCTGCGTTACCATTTCCAAAATGATTGTCTATGTCAATAATCGATATTCGTTCTATATCATCTCTTGACATCACAATCTTCGAAGCAACAGCAATATTGTTGAAGTAGCAGAGTCCCATCGCAGCTGAAGTCGTTGCATGATGCCCAGGAGGTCTGACAAGGGCAAAGGAATGCCTAGCTTTTTCTTCTGCAACTAGTTTTGCAGCTTGTATCCCACCACTTAGTGCATGCAGTGCTGAGCGCACCAAGTCTGGACTTGCATAAGATGACTCGCCTAGGTATCCACTTCCTAGAGTTGACATTATTTCGACTATGTGTACAAGATATGGCGAGTGCACAAGCAATGCATCTTTGAACTTCGCTCGAGTTGCGGTGGTTACCATCATAGAGTCTAGCACATTCTTTTCTTCGAGGTACTTGAAAGCCATTTGAATTCGGAGAGGGTTCTCAAATGCCTCGATGTGCGGCTTGGGAAATGGCTGGTGATGCGTATCAGACATAGGTTGATGGATGAAAGCCAGTCTATCCGTCATAAAGTTAAGCTCCACTCCCAGATAGAATATGGGTCGTCTTAAACACTTTCACTTCAGCGGCGGAAATGCAGGCTCAGCGAGGAGTACCCATTCTGCCATAATATTGAGCAGCTTTGCCGTAGTTTCAGTTTTATCTCCATGTAAAAGGCCATTTATGGAGAAATCCGCCAAAATTGAATCAATATGATCCTTTGCTGAAGTCCATCTTCTTGTTTCTTCTATCCATAGATGCCCTTCTTTTTCGAAAGCATCTGGATGAGCCTGACTAAATCTCTCTGCGGCATCTTTCAGAGAAGTTGGCGGACCCTTTCTATTGAATCGCTTTGAAATTGAAGGTTTTTCAACGATGAACCCAAGTGCGTATGATGGTCCTTCAAAGAACACCTCAGAGAGCACATCTCCAAATCGTACCTCGCCTGTGTTCTCTCGCGATAGTTCGTTTACTGCTCTTTTAGCAAAGCTGTGAAGTTTGTCTCTCAGGACAGTATAGTGGATTGACCCATCCGATATGAACTCATGGACGAAACTATGTTTCCGAAACCAATTGGCCACTGGATTTGTTGGTATTGGTTTCTCTAGCAGGAGTTCACGGATCAAATCATAATTTCTATCTCTAGCTGCAGTCATTAATCTACTTGATAATACCCTCAAAAGCCTGAACGACCTTTGGTCGAAGCTAGAGGCAACATTTCTTCCTGGATCTGTAGGGTCCATGATAAAGATGCTATCATCCTTGAAGGCTGGATTCTTCCTTATTTCCTCCAAGCTCCGGTAGAATGGGTCAAGAGGGATAGTGTTGAGTTCAAGTATAGCCCTGATGGCTTGATCAACTCCGCCTTTCAAAATGACTAGAAGCTCCAAAGCATAGCCTGTGAATCCCATTCGTCCAACTGCACATCTATCACCATACGCATGACAAGCGCGTACGAATGACTTCAGAATCCTCACATCATTTCGAAGTCCACCAATATTCTTGAACACATATTCTGAGTGGTGGACAGTCCTGTCCATTGCACTTATTGGGCCACTCTCTTCCAGATCCTTCGGATTGATCAGGAAGCAAGACACTATATCAACTTCAAATCCCCTTGTCTTCAATGATAGGTAGGGATGCTGAGAGAACGTCTTCTGTAGCGAATCAATTTTCAATCCCTCCATGGCGGGTATAAACCAGTTGTCCACCATTTTATCCATGAGGCTGTCAACAGCCTTTCCTCTCTTTTTGGGACCCTTTCCTAGTTGTTCCGGAAAATCGTCCTGTGATAGAATCACGAAGAGATCAATATCTGAAGCGCCTCTGAGTTGTGTCTGTTTCTTCCCTGTTGAGCCCTGTGGCTCGATTGAATGGAATGGAAACCCTTTCGCTATAGCATATTGTTCAAGGCTATTCCTAAGATCTTCAATTAGAGCGGCCTGATTATCAATCTCCTCCTTGGTCGGCATTATCTCTGTGAGTACTTCCGACGCCATGCGTTTGGAAATAATTGGGGCCACTTTGACTACCTATCGTCTTAGACCCTGCTGGCGCTTTGAATGTTCGCCTCATTCTACTCCCTAGGTTTAAAGCAAAGCTAATGGACATAACAGTAGCCTAAAACACTACATGATGATGAGGCGCACTTCATGACTTCCATGATTCCTATTGTGATCAGCATTCTGCGTTGTAATGAGAAGTATCTTTTCCTAAAGCGTGCAAATCCTCCTTATGAGAACCTATGGAGTTTGGTTGGCGGAAAGATGAAAATCGGTGAGCATATACTTGATGCTGCTAGGCGTGAAATCTTCGAAGAAACCGGAGCCAGCGATGTTTATAGATACGAGTACAGGGGAATCGTTTCGGAAAGGCTTGTTCAAAGCAATGGACTGCTTTCAAGTCATTTCTTGATTTTCATTGGTCATGGAGAGATTGATAGCTTCCGCAAATCACACAGGGAAGGTGAACTGGCGGTTTTTAGTTTAAATGAAATTAATTTGCGTCGTTCTGAGTTTCTACCCTCTGATTTGTTTATGTTTGATTGTTTCAGGGAAGCTAGTGTCAGGTCAAATCTGTATGAAGCTGAGCTCGAACATGACAACGGCAAGTATACCCTCAAATATTACAGGGAGGCTACATAGTGCAAATTGGAGATATCGAAATAGTGCCCTTGGCTGCTGAGAGTCTTGGGGTACGGTCATTTTGCACATTAGTGAAGACTCCGGACCTACGTTTGGTTCTTGATCCCTCAGCAGCCCTATCAATGCGTGAGCGTCTGGAGCCCCACCCAGTTGAATATCAGACGCTAATCAAGAGTCTCGAACGAATCTTTATTGAGTCCAGAAAAGCGGATATTCTCTCAATATCTCACTATCATTATGATCATGTTCGTCCGGGCTTCACAGATTTCCGCTACAACCTGAGTTCCCGAGAGGAGCTTCAAAGATTGTTCGATGGAAAAATCATCCTTGCTAAGGATAACAGGGAGAATATCAACGCATCCCAAAGACGGAGAGGTTTCTTTTTCGAGAAGGATGTTCAACCAATATCAGAGGAGATTCGTTGGAGTGATGGCATGACTTTCGATTTTGGAGCATCTAAAGTCATCTGCTCAAAGCCACTTTCGCATGGCCCTTCCGAAACAAAGCTTGGCTATGTTGTCGCAACCACAATCGAATACGAGCGAGCATCTGTTATGTTTGCACCCGATCTCCAGGGACCGATTGTGCAAGAGGATTTAGCATACATTCTGTCGTCCTCTCCTAACCTGCTGATAGTTGGAGGTCCGCCGCTCTATCTAAAGAAATTCGAGGAAAATCACAGGAAGTCTGCATTTCAATCGTTGACAAAGCTTGTTTCTGAGATCCCTTTGGTTGTCATCGATCATCACCTCATGAGGTCAAAGGATTGGCCTAATTGGCTGAGTCCAATTAAATCGGCAGCTGAGAGGGCAGGTAATCAAATCATGAGTATGGCGGAGTTGCTGGGAGTAGAGAATAGATGTCTCGAATCGATGAGGGCTACTCTCTATTCAGAGCAACCTCCTGGATCCGAGTTTATGTGCTGGACCGATGCAACTGATGAATACAAGAAGAGCAATCTTCCGCCCATTAATAGTGCTTTGGATAGTTAGAGGACATCATAGACATCTTTTAGGGCATTCATCACTTGGAGCGCGCGTCGTGAGAGGTAGCGATGGCTAATTAAGAGAGTCAAGAGACAACATTGATGAATGCTATCTCTCGGTGAGAGAGCCGGGATTATCTCAGAATATGAAATTGATCCCATGCTGCTCCACTGAATCAGTCGGTGAATGTTAGTGAACCTGAACCAAAATGAAGAGGAAAATACGCCCACAGATGGCTCTACTCGCCAGCTGCTAGATCGCTTCAAGAGTGCAGTTAGTGAAGCGGATGAAATGCTGGCCAGCGAGCAGCATCAGCAAGCCATGGCATTATACTATGAAGCGAGCCAGTCTGCGGACGAAATGTGCGAGCGCTTCCTCACTCTTCTTGTTAGAACTTCACCGAGCAATGACTATCGAACACTTCTCATTGAGGTTATTAGCTGGCGACTGAGATACATCACAGCTCAGTACGACTATCATCTTGCAGTTGCTCAGACTCTCAGTGGATTGCCCCGAGAAGAATGGATTGCAAGGCTCGAAACTCTCTTGGTTCTATCTCAGACCTGGGTTGATAAGCTACTCCCATTCATGAAAGAAGTAAACGAGCCTGGTCTGAGAGGAAGGATCGAGGATGTAGTGTCGGATTGGGTATCTGGAATTCGTAGTCTGATTGACAAGCTTATGAAATGGGGCATGGCCAGCGCACAAGCATCCAGAGTGCTTGAATGGGCGATGGATAATGGTTTGAAATGAAAATTCGATTGGGTTCCTTTACTCGTCATCTTTTGATTTGCCCTCGAGATAGGCAACAGCAACTTCTGTATCCGCAAGTTGCAGATGACTGTCGACATAGCAGACCAAGTTATGGTCCTCATGCTTGACGACCACGGCTACGGGGAAACGTGTGACCTTCTTGAGCGCCTTTTCTGGTACCTCCCAAGAAATCGTCTTCTTACAGACAGGGCACTGTAACCACTTTAGGCCTTCAGCCATCTAAACCACCTTTGTATGAGCGCCGGCGATTGAGAGTCTGCAATCGTACTAAAAACGTTTGCTGCTCTACTTGTATTTCAGAGTCGGCAAATCAGCTTCATTCCTGTAATGAACCGAATATCAATGTTAACTGGATGTTACCTAGTCACTCATTCGCGGAAATCGATATCCCATGCACCAGGGTCTTCCAAGTCCCTGCTCATGATTGGTCCTTTTCTTTTTGCAAGCGCTGAAACATCATATCTATCAGTATCTACAATAAGCTCCCCCGAGCTTGAATCGAAGTAAGCTGGAATCAATCCCTCCTGAATGCCCTTTCTAACAAGCTTTCCCAGTTTCTCTGCTTTCATTCCTGTACTCTCAATAAGACTGGCTATCGTGACAGCTGCTTCCGATTCCAATGATGTACGAATGAAACCAGTAAGAATGAGGTAGAGATATCTCTGAGCTTTGCGAATAGTCTGTCTGTCTACTGCCGTTGCGAGGACCTCTTCGACATAGAGATCTGCATTTCCAAAATGATATTCGCTCAGCATTAATGCGAAGATGATTAGTTCTCTAATCTGCCCTTTTGTTGTTTCAGCTGCTGCATGGATAAGCTGTTTTGCTAGTTCAATGTCTCCCCCAGTGATTGCACACAGAGCACCCTCTACAAAGTAGGATGGGTCTTTCTCTTTCTCTGCGGCTAGAATATATGCTTCTGACGCTATTTGAAAATCAATCTCGAATTTATCATGATGCCCTTCTTTGATCCAGGAATACCCTCCTTCAATCATGACACTAGATGCTTTCGAATATCTATGAGCTAGCATTGCATGTTCGTATGCACGTTCGAAGCAGTTGGCAGCCCTACCAAAAGATTCCCATCTTCTCCAGCATTCCGCAGCTGATGTGAAGAGGTCCATTGCATCTTCATTGAGACCCCTTGCAGCTTTCTCATCAGCGAGTTGCTCCAGTTTGCTGCAATCGGTCTTTTGCATCTTGGGGTGCTCCAGTAAGGTATGCAGACCTGGCTGATTTCACTTCTTAAGCTTTGGATTCAGCCAGGTGGTGCACAAGTATGCAAATCTATCTGATTGCCCCATCCTTCATTCGCAGAACGCGCTTGGCATACTTGGTCAAATCCTCGTTATGAGTGACCAGGACGACAGTCATATTCTTCTCCCTGGCAAGAGTCGAAATGTCTTTCATTATGCTATCGCCTATCTTGCTGTCAAGATTTCCTGTCGGTTCATCACAGAAGAGAATCGGTGGCCTGTTTACCAGAGCCCTTGCTATTGCCACTCGCTGCTGTTCACCACCCGACATCTGTCGCGGAAAGTGGTCTCTTCTCTCGAGCATATCGACATCTCGAAGAACCTCAAGAGTCATCTTCTCTTGCGTTTCCTTCGTCAGTTCTTCATTCGGCCAGAGCACTGATTCTACATTCTCATATGCAGTGAGGTCTTCAATTAATAAGAAGGCCTGAAAGACGAAACCTATCTTTTGAGATCTTACTTTCGGGAGGTCTCTCTCACTGATAAGCGTGACATCAACAGCATCAAGAAGGACCCTGCCGCCAGTTGGCTGCTCAAGTCCTGCCATCACATGGAGAAGAGTGGATTTGCCGCAGCCAGATGGGCCAACCACTGCTACAAATTCTCCTTGGTGAATCTCAAGATTGATGTCTTTCAATGCAGCAACAGTCTTCTTGCCTTTTCCAAACTCCTTGTTTACTTCTTCAAGCTGGATTATCGGTTTTGCCATGTTTTATTCCTCCCTCAGTGCTCTCATGGGTGGTATCATCATAGCCCTACGTTGTGCCAAGTACAAGCCTGGCAACTGCAGCCCCACAATTACAACCAGTGTCACCATAAGATCTGCTAGCGGCACTGCGATTAGTAACTGCAAAGCATCAAGAAAACCAGTATCAAACAGTGGCTCAAAGTAGGCCACTAAGCCCAGCAATTCTACACTCACTTGAAATACTAGTAGAAAGGCTGAGAGTGATACGAGAACCACTTCGCCAACCAAGACCAGCAAGATATCACTGTTACTCCAAGAAACGCATTTGAGAATTGCAATATCTTTGGCTCTGGACTGTGCTATTAGAATTGCATAGAGCGTCGCCAAAATGAATGCGGCGAAAAGCCAAAGGAGTTGATCAACTCCTGTTGCTAATCCACGTGAAACCATTACTATAAGAAAAGCATAGATGATGATAAAGGTGAAAACACGTTTCTTGGCGCGGAAAGCGAATTTTATACTCTTGAAAAGAACTCTGAGATTCAATGGCGTGAAGCCTCCAAATACAGCCCCTGTGTGATTTGACTCACAAACATTCACTAATTTGTGTTTTGTGGGGGAATACAGCCCATTTTGAATCACTCATGTGAAATAGAGTTGTCGCTTATCAAGATCGGTCCTCCATTCTTCGGCCACAGTTCGCGACGTAATAGGTCTCTGATTGCAACTCTAATGGCTTCACTTCTCGAAGGATACATACCGACCTCAACCAGCTTGTCCAATCCATCCGCATAGATTTCGCTCATTTTCACTGTGATAAGCCGCATGCTGCGTCGTCCTCCCGACAGGTACCACCCGGGTAACACCTGTTATAATCTCTTCTAGAAACAAGTGAAAATTCATGACTTGGGCGCCAACCGTTTCGAATGCTGTCAAAGTTCGCCGCTCCATAAATGCCATAAAAGCCTAAATATGCTCAACGCCCAGCTCTCAATGAATCAAGGTATTGCATAATACTGAGCTAATACTACAATTGATGTAACGAGGGACCAAATTGGCAAAAGCGTCAGAATTCGATTTCATGCGTAAGGTTGTCATGATTGGAGCTGGCGGTAGTGGCAAGACGGCCCTAGTGAATAGATTCCTCACACAGAAGTTTTCTGAGCAATACATTGTGACGATTGGATCTCAGTTTGCTGTGAAGACAGTAGCGGTACCTGATGACAACGGACATTCGGTAGTTGTCAAGCTTTTAGTCTGGGACTTGGCTGGGCAACAAAGGTTTGATTTCATTCGAGGGTCTTACTATCGAGGATCCAAGGGTGGTTTGCTAGTTTACGACACCACCAGAAAGAGCACATATCTTGAGCTTCCCAAATGGATAGAAGAAACAGAGAATGCATTAGGTGAACGTATTCCCATAATTCTGCTTGCAAACAAGGTTGACTTAGCTGAAGAACGTGTCATAACCCCTGAGATGGGTAGGGAGTTTGTCGAAGAATATAACCTCGTGGCTTATTTGGAAACCAGTGCGCTGACTGGCCAGAATGTCGAAGAAGCCTTCAGCCTTCTGGCAAAATCAAGCATTTCGTGAGTCCACTATAGCCCCTGCATGGACCGAAACTACTTTACCTGATTTGAATCCGAAGAGGTCATTCTACAATGACTGTTTTGAAGTGAATTAAATGACAGGAAAGGAACTTGACATCAAACTCCTGGAAGACCTGTGCAATTCTTTTGGCCCCAGCGGGCACGAGCATGAGGCACAGAAGATAGCTAGAGATTATGGTGCGAAGTATGCTGATGAAGTTCTCTATGACAGAATGGGCTCTGTTGTGTTCCGAAGAGGTGACAAAGGTCCAAAGATAATGTTAGCTGGACATGTTGATGAGATCGGTTTTGTCATAACGCAAATCGAGAAGAACGGGTTTCTGCGATTTCACCAGTTGGGAGGTTGGTGGGACCAGACTTTGCTAACGCAAGAGGTCGTAATCAAACCCTCTCGTGGAGAGGGGAAGGTTATTGGTGTCATTGGGGCTCCACCTCCACATGTTCTAGCTCCTGATCAGCGTGACAAGGTAGTTTCAAAGGAAAAGATGTTCATTGACATCGGTTGCGGTTCAGCAAAAGAAGTCAAGGAACTGGGCATTAGAGTTGGAGATCCTGGAGTGCCAAACGCCATCTTTAGGACAATGAAAAGAACAAAGAAAGAGAAGAAGGATGAAGACGATAAGAATTCTGAAGAACGGACTCGAGAAGTCACTTTGGCTGTGGCAAAGGCCTTTGATGACCGCATTGGAGTCTTCATCGCTCTAGAGGTTCTCCGAAGGCTCTCTGAGGAGAATATCTCACATCCAAATACTGTCTACGCCGTTTCCACAACGCAGGAAGAGGTGGGATTGAGAGGCGCCAGAACAGCTGCCCAAATGCTTCTACCTGATGTCGGTTTTGCACTCGATGTTGACATTTCAGGAGATGTCCCAGGAGTTACTGGCCTCGTCCAGAAGATGGGTAAAGGCGTGTCGATTTCCGCCGGCGATGGCTCAATGATTCCAAATCCGAAATTCCGCCAGTTCGTCCTAAACATAGCAGAAGAGAAGGGCATCAGGCATCAGCCCGCTTTTCTTAAAGGGGGAGGTACAGATGCTGGTATCATCCATATCACTGGAATGGGCGCCCCATCTTTATTCATCGGTATCCCAACACGACACATTCACTCTCACCATGGCATGCTCGATTTCACAGATGTCGAGAGCGCTGTGGAGCTGCTCATTGAAGTCATCAAGCGACTCGATACGAAAATTGTCAAAACTTTCACTGAACTATGATTTCGAAGAAGGATCTGACTGGTCCAGTTTATGTGTGCTGGACCAGCTAGTTGTTTTTGATAAGATTGCGAAAACTATCTCTCACGCTTTCCTTCAATATACTCATCAACGCGCTTTCTTGCTTCAAAATCATCTATCTGATATCTTGGATGCTTGAAGCTATATGAGCTGATGCTTGAGAGTTCACCACCGACTCCACGATCAAGAGCAATCTTGACAGCTCTAGCCACATCAATAATGACTCCTGCCGAGTTGGGTGAATCTTGCACTGAAAGCTTGAGATCAAGATCTATTGGGAGGTCTCCAAATGCCTTCGACCGCATACTAATGTAGCAGACCTTGTTGTCTTCTAAGAATGGGACATAATCACTGGGTCCGATCTTTGTCGGAAGTTCATAATCGACACAACTTGTGACAGCTTCTGTTTTACTAATTCTCTTTGAACTCAGCCTGTTCTCAACCTGCATATTTTCGAAATCAGTATTTCCGCCTATGTTCAATTGGTACGTGTTCTGCAAAATCAATCCTCGTTTGTCAAATAGCTGTGCAAGCACTCTGTGCAGAATTGTGGCACCAAGCTGGCTCTTGATGTCATCACCAGCACATGGAAGCCCCTTTGCCAGAAATCCCTTCGCAATCGGGTCTTCTGGGTTCGAAACGATGAACTCGGGTATTGCGTTGATGAATCCGATACCTGCCTCCAGTGCCGCCTTCGCATAGAATCGTGAACTCTCAGCACTACCAACAGGGAGATAGCTGACTAGCAGGTCTGCATTTGCTCTCTTGAGTTCCTCTACAACATCAACAGATTCTATCTCGTTCTCATCATAGGCGAAGAACGAATCTCTCATATGGGGAGCGACTCCGTCTGAAACAGGGCCCGGCAGAACCTTTACTCCTGTTTTAGGAACATCGGGGTAGAATGGCACACAACAGTTTGGCTTTTCCCATATCGCATCCGCGATATCCTTCCCTATCTTTCTTCTGTTGGCCTCAAATGCAGCAACAAACTTCAGGTCCTTCGGATAATAGCCGCCAAAATCGACATGCATTAGACCTGGTACCTCATCCTCGGCTTTTGCATCTTTGTAGTAATGCACTCCTTGGATTAAAGCAGAAGCACAATTGCCAAGTCCTGCAATCGCTATGCGAACGTCTCCCATGAGATTACACCTTTCCCAAGTATTCTATCGCCATAGAATAGTTTCACTTTTTAAAACTTGCGAGCTAGTCCTTTTCCTCGGCAGATGCTTCATTAGTGTCCTTAGATGGTGTATAATCTGTGTGGAGCAGTTTCTTGGCAGACTCAACAGTCTTAGGCCCAATTCCAGGCAGTTGCGCCCATTCATCGGTTCGGGTGACAATCTCAAATGGGGAGCCAAACTTTTGCAAGAGACTCTTTGCTCGCACGACATTGATACCTGGGAATCCAGCTACAAAGAACTCTTGCTCATCAACAACTGTGTCTAGTCCCTTACGAGTTCTGATTACAGGAAGTCTTTTTCCCTTCCCCTTTTCACTTTCGGATTGTCCAGTAATTATGCCAAATAGCAGTCCTGCAGCATGTGAGGCATTGAATCCCGAGATAATCTCAATTCCTTTCTCACGCACGCTTTCAATCAATGCGTCCAGAGAACTTGGGTGAATGTAGCTCGCCCTCTCCATTGTGATGACGTATGGTCTACCCTTGGACTGCTTAGTCTTGAATGGTACGTAAACACAACCCTTCATGGGATCGCGTCTAATGGCTAGAATATTCTCAATCAGAAGATACGGCTTATCATACTTGAGAAGAGCGTCCATCTGCTTTGCAAATCGTGGAACACCAGCTGCGCTACCTTTCAGGGTATTGATAAGGTCCGATACTGTTTTTCTCTCAATAGCTACTCCTTCCGGTCCCAATACATCACCAATGGGTATCTTCTCAACAGTGTAGGAAATCTCCTCCTTGTCGAGCATGCCCATCAACTGCTTGACAGCATTAGTTCGTTTACCACCTGTCTCATGGACATCAATCACAACTTCAGGGACATTACCAAAAAGGTCCATCTGCATTTTAATTCCTCTCAGAAAAGCGTCATAACAGCCGCCATCGATACTTCGCGAGCGAGATTAGGGTCATTTGCTGATCCGAGGATAATGACATCGTTTTCTTCAGGTCTCAAGCTCTCAAGAATCAGAAGAGTTTCTCTCTCATACTCTATGAGTGTGTGGAAGTCATCCGGAGGCATGACTATAGAACCATTCTTCATGATTAGAGTTGTCGCTCCAGCACTACCATATCCCCCCTGTATAATGGCCTCATCTCGTTGCCTTATCCCGTCCTTCACTTCATCGCCCTTGTTCTTCACGAGGTTTGCGTATGCGCTCTCGTACATAACTAGGGCAGACGCATCAAGAAACAAGCCTAATGGAATTTCCCTCGAAATCTCGTGGAAGAGCTGCTGACCACTGTCAGTCAACCTCTGCCCTTGCTTTCCATCAGGAGATATATACCCCGATTCCGTCAGTCGTTTCAAAAGGGTACGTGCACTTCCCTCTCCTACGGACAGATTCTGACAGAGTTCATACCTACCGAGTGGTTGCTCACGTCCAATCATCACTAAGGCAACTGCTGCATGATGGGGTCCAAATGCAGGGGCTACTCTGCCGTCTGCTGCTCCCACAACCTGAACGAATTTCTCTTTCCAAGACACATTAGGACGCTCCAATCTCTTCTATCCCGGCTCACTTTTTACTCTTCGCTCAGAACCAACATCTCTGTTTCACTATTCCAGATGAGTGACGAAAACTGACTCCGGACTATTTGGTCTAGACGAGGAGTCACTGCTCCAAAGATTATTGCATTTGATACAATATGAACAATCATGAACGGAAATCCGGAAACAATAGCAAACCAATAGGGAATGCCGAATGCCCATGAATAGCCAAGATTAGTGAGCATATCAAAGAAAAAGGTCAGAAAGGCTCCTGCGAATCCTAGTAGCCACGCCTCTTTAATTGGGTGTTTGAAACCATGTTTTCCTTGCCCTAGGAGCGCACCTGCCGCTGCAATGTATACCCAGCCTATGACTTGCGTTATCCATATTTGCGGAATGAGCCCTCCCCAAGGATTCACTGAACCAAAGATGATCGCCATTAGCACTGCACAAGACGCACCTGTCTGAAATCCAAACAAGTACGCAGTCACAAACAAAATCGCTGAACCGAGTTCAACATTTGGAATTGCCACAAAGACATAATTTCCCGTTAGAGCAAGAGCAGTCATTATCGCAGTTATAGAGACCCTTCGACTTCGTGTCATTGATGCAGGACTTCGGGTCTCCAACTGCAAATCTATTCAACTCCAGTTCTATCTTCTGAATCTAAGAAGGGCGACAATAACAATGACCACTCCAACAATAGCTACTCCCATCCATAGAAAGCTCGGATCGACAGTAGGGATGTAAATCCCTTCAAGCTCTAGAATTAGAGAGTAGGGGGTCCCAAACGAAAAACTCGTATTAGCCTTGACAAGAACTCCTGTTTCAGTGTCATAGGCGAGTGTGGTCAACTGTGGGTCGCCAAAGCCTGTTGGGTCTTGTTCATACTCAAAGATAATACAATCGTAGGAAATGCCGTTGGATAATACTGCCTCATACGATGATACCATGCTACCGTTTAGATAGTTGCCATAAACCCTTTCTGCAGATGCAAACGCTGTTTGGTTCAGGGCTTCCATGCTACTTTCCCCTATTTTTACTACAAGGCCTGGAAACCAAGGAGTAAGCCCCCAAACTCCGAGAATGAGGTCTTTTGCGATATTTGTGTTATTTGCTGAGAAAGTTACATTTCCAAGTGTCAATTGACCTTCGATTTCTCCACTAGCGTCTGTCACGTTGAATTCCATTTGGCTACCCGCTTCAGCAATCCATGAATCCGCTCCTGACCAGAATAGAGCAAAAGCAGCATCTGGCGCATCAACAACGGTCCATTCGATTATTGTATTGCCTCCTTGTCGAGGAATCAAATCTGGACTATAATCAGTTTGTATAGATACTGACGGGGTGACAATGAGGAGCGTGAATAGCACAAGTATGATGAAAAGTCTTTTCATTTCTCTCATCAGTTCCTTTTTCTAATTAGGTGGAGTGCCAGTAAGAAACCTATTCCCAAAAATCCAAGACCAGCAGAAGCAATGGCGAGGGATTCGAACTGACCAGGGCTATCAGATTGGGTTGTTGTTGGCTGCTCGACTTGGGAATCTGTGAATCTCCAGACAATCGTGTCATTGTTTTGTACGATGCGAAGATTCGCTGCTACGGAAGCGAATTCGCCATTGACCCAATATTGCCACCAGAGTCCTGTTTCCTCCTTGCTCGATACTCCATTAATGGAATAAACGAACGCCAGATCTCCAGTCCAATCTGCTTGGACTAGAGCGACAGACTCAGTGACCTCCAAGACATTTGACCCTGCAACCTCGTCATAGACAGCCGTGGTTTCATTACCATAGTCAATCTGGAGCGTCACTCCACTAGCCCTCGATTCAAAATCATTTGAGTTTCCCACTATATGACCTTCAACGCTTGCAGGGAGAACCACTAGCGTAAGGATGAGCAGCAGCAGTATTCTCAGGCATCTCAAACCGAATCAACCCATAGGATAGGTTAACCTATCCTACGACGAGCTGGTAATAAACATTGCTAACTCATGCCAACTAGCTGATTGAGGGTTGTGGACACCCGACAAAATGAATCGGGGGCATGAGAACTCTGCAAGGGGACCTTGGCCCCCCTATAAAGGGGACCCAAAGAACGAACGAACGCGGTTGGACGCAAGTCGCTATCGCAGTTTGTTACATGGGAGGGGATGCCCTACCGATTTCTCACCTCGAGTGTCCACGTCGAGAATAATACCTTGAGGTCCCCTTTGGTCCTCACATGAATAATGATTCGTGTTCCTAATAAACATTGTATGGCGATAAGAAGGTACCCATGAATGAGTAACACATTGGGTTTTTCTTCTATACTGAACCGAAGCACCTAATACAATAATGAGTCTGGAAATTCATTACATGACCTAGGAGTAATCTCAATAGTGAAAGGAATGCTCTTTGTCCTTGAAGGTATCGATGGTGCAGGAAAGACCGCTGTATGTGATCGACTAGTTGACATTCTTTGCGATGAAGGTCATGATGTGGTGCGGCTCAGAGAGCCAACAAATGAGAATGAGTGGGGTCTAGAAATCCGAGCGCGATCCCCAAAGGGTGAACTGACTCCCGAAGAAGAGCTTGAGCTCTTTATCCGTGACAGAGAGTGGCATGTAAAGAACCGCATTTCACCAGCGCTTGACTCGGGAAAAATCGTGCTAATGGACCGGTATTTCTTTGCAACTGGCGCATATCAATCCACAAGCACGGGACTGCACTGGAGTGCCATTTTGGCGCGAAATCGGGAAGAAATTTCAGCTCCTGAGCCAGACATAGTATTCATCCTTGATGTTCCTGCAGAGATTGGTCTCAGACGGGTCAGCGAGAGAAAGGATTCTCTTAACAAGCAATTTGAACAGCTTGACCGATTGGTCAAGGTCAGAAATGCATACCTCGAAATGGTGAATGAGGACACAGGCAATTTCGTTTTTGTTGATGCAACAAAGACCATCGAGCTCGTGGTTGCAGAAGTCTATAATGAGATTAAGAAGTACATTTGGGACCATCAAAATGGGTCAAATTGAGGTCCAAGCGACTCCAAAATAACGCTTCTAGCGGTTATGCGGACCGTATAGTGACAAGCTTTTTTAGGCACTCACCGTTGAACGTCTCAGACTAGCTCCCATAGACCAGTCTATACAGGGACCGGAGATAGAAAGAATGCCCGTTGCCATGCTCTTGATTGACTGGGACAGCAAAATCGGCGCAGTGCTGAAAGCAAAGGTTCCAGCAGACTTCGCGGACTACTACCGAGAAGATTTGAATACAGAGATCATGAGGATATTTACCTCGCACGCCATGGGTGATGCCACAGCTGGCTTCTCATCCCTCAGTGTTCGTATTGGAGGAGAAGAATACAATGTGGCTTCATATTATACTGGGATTGTTAGAGAGGAGGAGCAGTATTGCATCAGCTTGCTACTTACTCCTTCCGAGGATCCCAAGGTTTACGAGGCTGCCATCACTTCGATTGTTTCACCGCTGACAAATGCTGTCGTAGCGATGACGGATGCAGAACTCAAAACAGAACTCGATAACACCTACAGGCGAATCATTAGACTTGCAGGAATGACTGATGAGTCTAGGCTTGCCCGTTTATTCTCAGATGAGATCTCTCGAGCTGTTTTTCCTAAGCTTTGGAAGGGAGGTATTTCGAAAGAGGATCTAGAGGAGTGGCTAAAGATGGTCACTGGTCTACCCAGTGTATCAGTTGATTCAATCCTTGCACCATTTGAGGAGCTTGGTCTTGTCAAGAGCGAATGGGTTG
>JBHLQK010000035.1:0-18214 GCA_048884925.1 Candidatus Thorarchaeota archaeon | reverse complement strand
ACTATTGGAATTGGACTCTGAGGTGACCAAAATGGGGTTATTCAGCAAGCTACTTGGAATCATCATCGCGGTATCTGGAATAGCAATCCTGTTCTTTGGGTCGTCAGACCCCGTCTGGTCCTTTGGATATTATATACTAGGACTCATCCTAATGTCTGTTGGACTCACGCTCGTCACGTCGAGACAAGGTGCTAAGGATAAGAAACCGCCGCCACCTACTGTCACTGAGATAAGATGCGAAGATCCAGAGTGTACGTTCAAGGAGATTAGAGACTTCCAGAAAGGGGACTACATCCTAAAGCCAATGGAAACCCAATGCCCGAAATGTCAGAGTTTGATGACGATTCACGGAGTGTATGTTGTTAGGGAAGAGGAGTCTGATTAGAAGGCTCATCCTTCCTTACGCTCTGTGAGTGTGATTGGTTTCTTATCAGAAACAAAGACCGTGTGCTCGGACACGCTCACTGGTCGGTTTCCCTTCTCAACAAGCATTGGATGACCTATGATGGCTTTGGACTTGAGCAGCTGTTTGAACTCATCTAGGAGACTCACATTCGGGTTGGATGATTTCACCCAACGTGCTGTAAAAGGGAATGGGCCATACTTTTTCCTAAGATATACTCTAAGCTTCTCATTGGTTCCTTTCAGAGGATTGTCAATGCTGGAATTGGTGAAAATATAGACAAAGTCGGTGTCAAATACCTCACCAGACCCACTTGTCGCATATGGCTCGATAGCATAGTATTCACCCTCCTCAATCCTTTCTCGACTTCGGGTATTAGTGTTAGGAAGCGTCTTTCCTGCGTGAAGCATGAAACGCTGTATGTTGTGGCCTGTGAGGTTCTTGACTGGTCTTAGACCGTATGCCTTGATGACCTTCTCAATCGACTTCCCAACCTCACCGAGTTCAACGCCAGGTTTCATTAGATCTAGTGTTTCGTTGAGGGCGTCATCAGTAGCTGCGATAAATCCCTCAAGAGACCCATCCATATCCTTAGTCAGTGCAGTGTCTACAATATATCCGTCAACATGGACACCTACATCAATCTTGACCAATCCAAAGGAGGGGAGAGTTGTTTTGTCATCCCGAGGTGAGGTACGATGGGCAGCGATATGATCAACGCAAATATTGCATGGGAACGCAGGACGACCACCATACTCCACTATCTTCTTTTCTGCAAGTGTACAGAGCTTAATGACTTTAGTCTTAGGAACTGCTATCTGACTTACTTCATCAAGTACACGGGCCGCAATCTTCCCGGCTTTTACATAGGCAGGATTTGCACTGATCGCCATTATGCATCCTAAATTAGCGTGGAGTGTCGGTTCTTAAGAGATTTCATAAACGCCTTTAGAGCGACTCAATCAAGCAGAGTCGTCACTATAGCGCCGTTTTCTCCGATGAATAGACTGTGCTCAAACTGAGATACCATGCCGCCCTTCCCCTCAATGAGTACAGGATAACTCCTGATTGCGCCCGCTCTGAGAAGATTATGAAGGGCTGCGGTCACATCGATTCGAGAACTACTTAGCCATCTTGCAGCCCAAGGAAGAGTACCAAACTTTTGACGTGCGGCATTTCGAACTTGGCTTGTTGGTCGATCCAGCTTCTTCTTGCTAGTCAGTACGTTTGCAAAGATATAGGATTCTTGTGACGATTTCACAGTGCCATTGCCGTCCGTAGCAAACGGCTCTACTGCGTAAGTTTCGCCTAGATTCATCTTGGAACCTCTGCGTGTTCCGACATTAGGAACATTCTTTCCTGCATGTAGATTCCACTGCTTGAGTTGATGACCTGATAGCTGATGAACTGGACGTAAGCCGTGTTTCTTGATGGTTCGTTCAATTGCCGCACCGACCTCTCCCACTTGCACTTCTGGTTGAATCACTTCAATCGCTGCATCCAGCGCAGAACTTGCTGCGGCAATGAAGTTTTCATAAGAGCCATCTAAATCAACTGTGACTGCAGTATCTGTAAGATGGCCATTTACGTGGGCTCCAATATCTATCTTGACAAGACCCTTGCTTGGAAACACCCTCTTGTCATTGTGAGGACTTGTATAGTGTGCAGCTTCCTCGTTTAGAGAGACATTGCAGGGAAATGCCAGTCCTCCTCCGTACTCGAGTATCTTCTTTTCAGCAAGGGTGCATATTCTCAGGAACTTAACTCCGGGCTTGACTTGAGAACTTACTTCCTTTAGGACTCTTGCTGCAATCTGACCTGCTTTGACGAAATCAGGATGGGGAGATGTCATTGTTATTTGAAAAAGCTGTAGACCGTAATCTTAAGGAGTTCTATACGTGAGCTTCTCCATCCTAAATAAGAGTACAGAACACACGAACAACAGAGGTGACTAATTTAAGATACGACCTGTTATCCTAAATCGCAAGAGGTCATCATTAGGAGAGAGAAAAGATGGAAGTCACGTATCTAGGTCATGCATCCTTCAAGATTGAGTGTGGAGAGAGCGTCGTTTACATAGACCCGTGGTTGAGTGGTCCAACATCACCACTAAAGGTGGAAGATGTAGAAGAAGCGGACGTTGTGCTGGTCACACATGATCATGGAGATCATGGATATGGGGACGCAATTGAGATTTGTAAGGAAACTGGTGCTTATTTTGTTGCAATCAACGAGCTTGGACTGCGGGCAAAAAGCGAGGGGGTTGAAAATGTGCACACGCTCAACATCGGTGGCAGTGTGGCCATAGACGACATCACCGTCACATTGGTTCATGCATTTCATTCGAGCGGGATAGGCGCTCCAACTGGATTCGTGATTAAGTTTCCATGCGGTACTGTCTATCATGCGGGAGACACAGGAGTCTTCTCTGATATGGAGCTATTTGGTAAGATGTATGGGATAGACCTCCTTCTCATACCAATTGGGTCCTACTATGTCTGCGGACCAGATGAGGCCGCATGGGCGACAAGGCTTGTCAAACCAAAGATTGTCATCCCGATTCATTACAACACATTCCCTGCTATTGAACAAGATCCAAAGGAATTTGAGAAATGTGTGGATAAAATGGCCCCGGGCGTAAAAGTTGACATAATGAATCCTGGAGATAGTCGGGAACTGAAGTTCTGAGAAAGGTTGACTGCAATCAGATGAGTTCCGTGCTGATCCTCCTTAGACTTGGACAAGGGTTATGTTAAATTCCGCATCGACTCCGTGTCGATAGCGATAAGAAACTACTGATGGCAATCCTGTCTCATAAGATATAGAACTAGACATCTGAGTGATGCTATCAAAACCAAAACTGTAGTAGCCAAAATGAAATGAACTTGTACCGCCATGTGACCAGTAAGTACCAGCGCCTGGCCCTGAGGAGTATGTATCCGGAAAGAATATGTCAATCAACGGCCAAGAACTGGTAGGTAGAATACAATTCGAAAGCATAGACTTCAATCTGGAAGCAATATCATCGGGTATGATAGTGCCATTCTGAAACGTGACGTTTACTTTGTCTATCTGAATGACTCTCTTTGAGAACTCGCCGCCATTTAGGAAGAATCCTAGTTCTGGAAGCAAAACTATCTCTGAGCTAACATTGACGCCGTCCAACACGGCATATCTTGATGGCTGTACGACGACATAAGTGACGTTTAGTTCCCATCCCTCGACTGTAACATGGTAGGTTGTTTTATCGCCAACACTGATGCTCCAAGTTAGGGTTGACGACATTGCTATAGGGACTACTGCGAAGACAGACACTAGGATAGTTATTACTAATGCGATGCCTATGACTGCGGCTCTCTTCTTGGTCATGTCCACCATATGCAGTATCCATTTCTACCGACAATCAGTATTCTGATATCGATTTTTGAATCATTTGTGATAGTTGAAGCTAATAAGAGCAACGAATTACAGGAATTGATGACATAGCGTACTTCTGCGATTCGTGATACTTAGGGACTTGCGGGGATGGCCCACATCTGTTGACCCATAATTAGAGCAGCAATTAGGATGACCACTATAATCGGAATCCCTAGCCTTCGCCTTCCAATACTCCGAATCATGTCATCACCAACATGGAAAGAAAGGGGCCGATGCCTGTGTCCCATACCACTAACTCCCAGCATCACAGCATCAGAAATGCATCTGGCTCCACTGAGTTGTCTCGTGCTGGGCATATTGGCATCGACCGACCTGTCAATGTACGAAGTCTGGGTGACCCACATCTCATCTGGGGAAATATCCCCATCATGGGAGTCCGTTATGACTCGTCCAAATGGTATTTGACAGGCATTGTTCAGGCTGTAACCCACTCCTTGCGCAACACCTCACAGGCAATGCCTCTGTGTGCCCTCGTGAATGGGCGATCTCTCCTGAACATGTAGAAATCAGATACAATCGTTATTAGCCTTGTTAATTGGCGCGAATGTCTGAAAAGGAGCGGTGAGCTGAGTCTACGAGGGCGCTAGCGACACCTTCAAATACGCAACAGTGCACACCAACCATGTAAGGAGCCACCCAGAAAGAATCGGGTGGACTTTACAATCATCATATCATCATATCACAAGCCACGGCTTGACCTCCTGAAGAGGGGTGCCGTCGCGCGTCATAAGACGTTTATCAATCACAAGATCATCAGAATCATCTAATCATCATTACGCAAGAAGGGCATGAGAAAAGCCGACTCAGCGGGTCCATTGGTAGTTGAACATGAAGAGGTTGGAGATAGGTACGAGTTCCTTGATGATGCGCGAAAGGAGTGCCTCTCGGCATGAGGGGCAGAGTACGAGGCATTATGACATAGGAGATACCATCATTGGGAACAGATTTCGATTCAAGTACTGCAAAATACGTCATAAGAGCAAAGATTGACATCGAGGGTGTAGTAGATAAGCCAGATGTTGTGGGAGCAGTATTCGGGCAGACAGAAGGTCTTTTGGGGGAAGACCTAGACCTGCGGGAGTTACAGCGAACGGGCAGAATTGGCAGAATTCAGATTGCCATCAAGTCACAAGGCGGAAACAGCCGAGGGGAGATAGTCATTCCAGTCTCTCTAAACAAGACTGCTACAGCTATTCTTGCCGCAGCACTGGAAACCGTAGATAGAGTAGGACCTTGCACAGCAAAGGTCACCCTAGAGAAAGTCGAGGACATCCGAGGTGCAAAACGGCGGAAGGTTGTCAGCAGGGCAATCAGCATTTTGAAGGGATGGGAAGAAGACATTGCACCAGGAGCTTCTGAAATCACCACCGCAGTCACTAGGGGAAGAAAGGGCGGCATTGCCAAATTTGGCCCAGATAATCTGCCTGCTGGCCCAGAACTTGCCAAGAGCAACGACATAATCATTGTCGAAGGAAGAGCTGACATCATAAATCTCATGAAATGTGGGATCAACAACACCGTCGCAGTGGAAGGGACTCATATTCCAAAGAGCATCGCAGACCTAACGAGAAAACGTGGTAAGAAAATCATCGCGTTTCTCGATGGTGACAGAGGCGGAGACCTGATTCTGCGAGAATTGATGCAAGTTGCCAAAATCGACTACATAGCAAGAGCGCCTGAAGGGAAAGAAGTGGAGGAACTTACCCGACGGGAAGTCTTGCAGGCTTTACAGACACAGATTCCAGCAGATCAGGCATTAGCCCTTGTCAGCGAGAAGAAGCCTGTAGAAAGGAGAAAGCCACCGGTCAGAAAGACAAAAAGAGAACCAAGGATAAGGCGCGATGACCGCAGGCCAAGCGAGGAATTTGAAAGGCCGAGCTACCGGGAGCCAAGAAAAGGACGGGCGCCGCACAGACCCCCGCTTGAGGTTGATGATGCATATCTCAGTAAGGTGGACGAGATAAGAGAGACATTCAAGGCAGTAATCTTCGATGCGGAGAAGAAAGTAGTTGCAGAATGCGGTGTTGCAGAACTAGCCAAAACCCTTGAGAGCATTGATAATGCACATGCCATTGTATTCGACGGGGTAGTGACCCAGCGTCTTGCTGATCTAGCTTCTACGAAAAAGATTAAGCTTCTCGTTGGAGCTGCTGTGGCTGATCTTGATAAACGCCCGCGGGACCTTCAGATAGCCACATTTGATGGCCTGACACAATAGTAATACTCACTGTTATCATTTGCATCTAGGACGGTATCAGGAGAGATTTGAGGCTCAACGAAGATCCGGCCATACTTGAGGATATCGACTCAACTAAGGAAGTTCTAACGCCAGATGACTCATTTCAGAGAATTATTGGCCAAGAGCGAGCTGTGACACTCGTTCGTTCTGCAGTAAAGCAACGAAGACACGTATTGCTCTGCGGAGTGCCCGGCGTGGGAAAATCGATGCTTGCCAAGGCAGCCGCAACACTTCTTCCAGAGCCTAAGGAGCAAATCACTCTGCGGCACAATCCCGCACATCCCAATCGTCCTGAAGTAGTTCTTGAACGTCTTGACACGAACCAAGGACAACAAGAATCACCTATAGTACTAGACTCGGTCTATTTCAGACCAGATAATTTGCCATTTGATGTTGCGGTCAAGATGGGGTATCGCTGCTCAAGATGTGGAAGTCTTTCTCTGCCCAGCCAGAGTGTCTGTATGGAGTGTGAAGCCACAAAACGGTATGAGTGGATTGTAGGAGAAACAGACAATACATCTTTCTCCGGGCTCTTTCGAACCTTGGAGCTAATAGGCGAACCTGCGCTAACGACTGTTTCGCGGCCGGAGTCATTCAATGGCGTATCTGTTTCTGCTATATATGAGAGAGCTCAGGATGACACAATTCTAGTTCGATATGTACATAACACATCCGAACCGCAGACGCCCCGAGGAGAGTTTCCAGATCATGTCTTGGTTGCACGCACATCCAGACGGTTCGTCAGAGCTAGCGGAGCTAGTCCTGTGGAGTTGCTTGGAGATGTTGAACATGATCCATATGGAAGTGCTGACTCATTGGGGACGGCACCATATCTCAGGGTGGTACCAGGAGCGATTCATGAGGCTCATGAGGGAATCCTCTATCTTGATGAGATTGCAGCCCTAGGTCCGTATCAGAAACATCTACTCACGGCGATGCAAGATGGCACATTTCCAATTGCTGGGCGGAACCCCCATAGCTCTGGAGCTGCTGTCCGTGTGGATGATGTGCCCTGTAAGTTCGTCTTGTTTGGAGCATGTAATATAGAAGATTTGCACAAGATACTGGCGCCTCTAAGGTCCCGAATACGAGGTTATGGCTATGAGATTCTTCTTGACTCTTGGATGGCTAAGACTTCTGAAACTGTGAGAGATACCGTGAGATTCATTGCTCAGACAGTGAGAGAGGACGGCAGAATACCTCATCTGGACAGAGAGGCAATCTTCTCGGTCCTCAAGATAGCAGAAACGATGGCTTTTCAGTTGGATGGAGCACGAAATGCCTTGACACTAAGATTTCGTGAGCTTGGAGGCCTGATACGGGTAGCTGGGGACTTGGCTGTCCAAGAAACTGCTGAGAATGTGATGTCGTCACATATCGAGAAAGCCAAATCATTGTCCAAAGGTATAGAGATGATTGATTCCCGCTCAATTGGTCAGAAGGGCAATATGCCTGAGAGCAACTACGGAGACTATTTCTTCTAAGACAGATGTTCGTTTGATGGTGTCACCTTGAAAGTATTGAAGCGCAACTTGAAAGAGGGAAAAATCACACTCAAGATAGAAACCCTTGACGATCTCTGGCATCTGTACAATCTAGTCAGCTCTGGTGATACCGTTGTTTCTAGAACAACACGAAGGGTCAAAGTCGGTGATGATGATGCCAGAAAACAGGATAGCGTTCGAAAGCCCATGACACTGGTTTTGAAGATTGATGATGTCATGTTTCATGCATTTTCCAATCGGGTGCGGTTAAAGGGTGTCATTCTGGAAGGCCCCGGAGATTTGGTCAACATTGGTTCATACCACACATTCAATGTAGAACAAGGAAGCACTCTGACGATAATTAAAGAACATTGGCCCAATTTCATGCTGGAGCGAATAAAGGAAGCAGAAAAGACAGGCCAGAGCTCAGTATGCCTACTGGTGACGATTGAGGATGGTATTGCCGAGCTGTTTCTCGTGGCAGATTTTGGAATTCGAGAGGCAGTTCGTGTGCGAACAAGCATTTCTAGAAAGCGCAGTGATCAGAAGGCGTATGACGCCACTATGCGCGACTTTTTTTCAAGCGTGGGGGTTGCTATCCGTTCCCAACTCGAACAGAATGAGATTGCAATAATCCTAATTGTGGGGCCTGGCTTCGTAAAAGACCACTTCAGTGAGTTTTTGCGAGGCATGAAGATTAAGGAACTTCCGCCAGTGGTAGTTGAAAGCTCAAACTCGATAGGTTATCCTGGTGCAAAAGAGATTCTCTTCAGGGGTGTGATTTCAAAGGCGATAGAGGGGCTGAAACTTGAGGTTGAAACCCAACTAATAGAAGGACTGATAGAACACATAGCAAAGGGGGATGGCCTAGGGGCCTATGGCGATAAAGAGGTCAAGGCCGCAGTTGATTACGGAGCAGTGGAGCATCTCCTGATAACAGACAAGAAACTACGAGAGGGCGACCATGACCAACGACGGTGGATGGATAATCTGATACGAAACACAGAGAAAACACGCGGTCAATTCCACATTGTGTCCACAGACCATCCAGCAGGTGACCAGCTCCAGAATCTTGGAGGTTTTGGTGCCATCTTAAGATTCAGGATTGACCAATCATAGAGGATCGAAGAGCGTCTGAAGACGGTCCCATGATGGATATTCGTATGCAATTCCTATCTCCAATAAGTCACCATCTTTGACTGATGCCCTGAGGTCTTCTGCGATTTCTGTGAGTATCCAACCTGCAATCTCAATCCTCCTTCTAGGCAAGTCGATATTCATTTGATTCGTTGGAACATCGAATTGTGATTCTAAGACTTTACTAATCCGTGTCAGAATCTTTCCGTCCAGCTCTTCTCCAAAAGGAGCTCTGATAACTCCAAGTATCAACAGCGGCTCATCATCTGCACGTTCTTCAAACTCCCTTATAGTTCGCTCAAGACGACGTTCGAGACGGTTTCGCATCTGTATCGCATCTTTGAAGTGTGCTGAACAGTAGTGTACTGAAATTGATGCTAGCTCCCTTGCCGACCATGTAATGAATTCATTAGCTACTTCCGCGCTCCCTGCGACAGATGCAGAGCCCATGTTTTTCAGTCGTAGCCCAAGAGAACTGAGGGAGGCAAAATTAGTTTCGCTACTCTCAAGTTCATTGATATTTAGGAATGCAACTCCTAAATCTTCGGCCCTCCTAGCTATCTTCTTTAGTGATTCAATCTCACCGGGAATAGCAGGGACTTCAATACCTACATCCATCCCTAGACTCACAGCTGTTTCTATTGCAGGCCAGTCTTCAGTCATGGGATGGAATCTAATCTCGTCCAGACCTGCCTTATGCAGATTCTGGATGGACTGCGTATCCGCGTCTGACTGTGAAGTATAGAGATGAAGATGGAAATTGTCACCCTGAGAGTCCTTGAGGAACGAGATGAAACCAATGGTTCTCTCGAGTCGACAAAGGGGATCGCCTCCGCTGAGCCCGGCTCCTTCAGCACCTATCGAATCCAACTCTTCGATAATGTCGTTGTCGTTATGCACGGGCATTTCATCAGCAAACACAACATCATTTCCTGCCTTGTCCTGTGATAAGGGACAGTAGAAACAAGCACTTTCACATACACCTGTCACAAAAAGAACCATCTTTGAACCCATAGCGCACATCTTGCAGCCGGTTGGCATCTGTCCCACAAGCAATGAGTTCCCCGTGGTCTTGTGAACCGAGCGCATCAATGCAGCACCTCTACTTCTCTCTTCGCCCTATTGTTCTTCGTATTGCAGGGTCGCTGTCCTGCAGACTCTTAGCTACCGTTTCAAAGCTCTCATCCTCAGAAAGAGGTCTGGTGAGGTATACTCCAGTCCTGCCAACATCTTCACGTCTTTTCAGTACTCGCACACGTTCTTGAGCAATTGCAATACCTACTCCAATCCTTTTTGCAACTTCATGTTCGTAGCCAATGACTCCATGCTCCATATGACCAATGTCTGTAGGATCTATCAAAACCAGTCGCTTGTCAACACCTGGTACACGGACTTCGTTACGAATTTGATCGAGGTCCACTTGGCCGCCCCAACGATAGAACTCCACTTCTCTTGGCATGAGCTTGAACAGTGGAAAAGTCACGACAACATCGTTGTCTAGATGAATGTGACCCTTGATCACAGTAGAAGGCGTTGCTTGCACTAATTCTCTATGGACCCCTCTCCCGATACTGACCTCTATTCTGTAGCTAGATACAGGATAGGGAATAATGACGTCGATATCAGATGACCTGTGTACATCTCCACGTGCAATAGAGCCATAGGCAAACGACCTCATGCCTGCATCATCAAGCCGCCCCATAATTTCCGCGGCTTTGTTTCTTAGTGACCTTAACAGACTCCAGTGATTGTCATCATAGACAACCTGTCGAGTTTCATGCAGGGTTTCAGGTCGCTTTGTCATCTTACTCAGCTCTTAGGTCTTCAAGCATTGAGCATACTTTGCACATTTTCGATGAGCTTGGATCTCCACATGATTCACAGATCATGAGGTTTGGTACTGCAGTATTCTGTTCAAATGCTTCAGCTATTAATTCGGATGAGCGTAGAATTGCTAGAAGTGTACCTGGACGTTTGTGCTCCATACGATTCAGAAACTCACGAATATCGTTACGATATGCCTCGGCAGCATATGGACAAGGAGCATCATGATATGGAAGCTGGAGATGATTGGTATAAGCAACAATGTCTCTCTCGGATATTTCCTTGATAGGCTTGACACGTGGAACAAGGCCCCCAATCGGATTCTCTCGTGTTCTGTTTGTTCGGACTATCCTACGGCTGTCGCCACGCATCATGTTCATCATGATTGTCTGTGCCTCATCATCCAGATTGTGCCCAGTCACAACAACATCAGCTGCTAGGTCCTTCGCCGCTGTGTTTATAGCTCTTCTTCTCAGAACTCCACAGTATGAACATGCACCCAATGAGGCTTCGCTACGCCCAGTAACAATCTCATCCAGCGATTGACCAAAGAGGCTTGAGAAGTCCCGCACTTCAAGGTCTAGACCCAGATTGGCTGTTAAATCCCTAGCTGCCTCAAGGGCTTTGTCGCGGTAGCCTTCTATTCCCTCATCAATTATGAGGGGGATTAGCTCCACATTTGGAAAATCCTGCTCTATTCGGAATAGGACCTCTAATAGAACAGCACTGTCCTTGCCACCTGAGATAGCAATTGCTATTCGATCGTCTTCATGGAGCATCTTCTCTCGGTTTATGGTTCGTCGTACTCTTTGTAGTGTGGTAGATACTAGACAAGCTTGGCAAAGCCTCTCTGCGGTATACCTCCTCAGATACACAGCGGGTTTCCCGCACTTCGAACACTCAACAGACATAGAATGTGTACTCCAAGCGGACTGTGACAGAAATCGCAGTTAAAGACTCTCATCTAGATGCAGGCTGCCATTTCTCCATCTTTTGAGTGAGTTCATCTATCTCCTAGAAAGTGATTCAGGTGAGTCTCCGGGACGTGAAATTGACTGATTTGAACGTGGAGTCCATCTAACATATTGACAATAAAGGAGGGATGTGCAGAATCCGTGTTGGCTTGACGAATCATAAGCGGATATGATTCAGACCTTGGCTCGTTCAGGTTTCTTCGTTGTTTCTTCCTTGTTTTCTTCCGCTACGTGGAGCTTTGTAGCTTGAATAGCAGCCTTTGAAACCCTGAAGTTAGTTGCATGCACTATATCATCCACTGTCTTGTGCCATTCTGCCGGTGAGAGAGCATTATGTATCTCTCTGAGAGCTTCACCTAGCCGCTCAACACGTGCAAGGCACTCCACTCGGTCATTGGAGAGGCGTTTCTCGTCAAAGAACACTAGGGCATGGCCTTTTAGAGCCTCCCAATCAATATCGGAACTAGATTGAAGGAGAAGCTTCAGTCTTGCGAGCGGTTCAGTCCAAGAACCAGGGAGAAACATGGTGAGATAGTCAGTGAGTGCTTTACGGGCCTTCTCACGGACATTCTGCATTGTACCAATCTGTGCAGTAATCATATTGCATCGATGAATTGTCCAGATGGCCCCTTTTTAGGTCCAACATTTGAATTCTCCATCAAGATTAGCCGATTTGGGCCATCAGAATAGCCCCTTACCCAAGACTAGACTGAGAACTATACTGCCAAGGAGAATGGTCAGAGAGATGATTCGTGCGGGCCACATAACATACTTAATCTTCTTCTCATCGTCAGTTACAAGACTCAGCGCGTTACTCAATATCTTGTCTCCGTCAAATGCAGGTATTGGAAGAAGATTGAGTAATCCGATGGAAACTAGAATGATCCACAGCCATAGCAGGATTTGTTGTGCATGAAATACAGTTAATGGTGTGAGTATCAGGTCCCATCCAGGTCTAGGCTCCCAGTAGTCTGCACCAAAGATTCCGATATAACCAAGTGATGCATTGGCGGGGTTTTCCCCAAGCACTATCGTCGTGTCATTTGTTAACGGATTCGTGGTATATATCGTAAGTAATGAACCAGAGGTTGCGTTTGCCATGAATAGACCGACGTCCCCCCATGTTTCTATCTCTGTGTCATTGAGCTTGACGATGACATCACCAATTTGCAGAGCTGCAGCCCCCGGTGAGTCTGCTTGTGTGTCATAGATGTAGGCTCCGTTTGGCTGGTTATAAGCAATCGAAGCTATTGGATTGAAATTGGCTATCAGTACAAAAACAATGAGACCAGTGATTAGGTTGGCGAAGGATCCTGCGGCTAGCAGACGCATTCTCGACTTTGGCTTAACTTGATTAAATGTATCTTCGTCAGGCTCAACAAATCCTCCGAAGATTACGTAAAAGAACAGAAGACCTGAACTCTTTATGGGAATATCATCTCGTGATGAGGCGAGTCCGTGGGCGAACTCATGGGTGATGAGAGTCACTGCAAGACCAATCAACATGTAGACCAATGGAAGACCAGTGATTGTTACCCCAGGAATGATTGGTACAACTCCACCAGCCTGTGCTGGTTGAGTGAAAAACTTGAGAAAATTATCAGCAAAGATGTAAAACCCGAAAATCATTCCCCCGAAACCCACAACGATTCCCAAGTTCCAGAAGGCGCGAGGAAACTTCTTTCCCCACCTAGTAAGGAATGCATTCAATCTTTCTGTCTTGATGAGGAGGAAGAAGGGTGTGCTTGCCTCAAACCCCTTTTCGTTGAGCTTGTCAAAGCCGATAAACTGAGCGAGGACATATACAAGAATCCAAATGACTGCTGCAATTGCTAGAAATATGAGAGGGTCCATGCTGTTCAAGTCTCTTGCGGTGGTTCTTTGGGTCAGGAAGAGTGCATGTTATAATGATTGTGTCCTAGGCCAACAATCCACGAGTTGACCTGAGGGCACGTTATCCCTAGGTTCGACCGCAATCCTCATAAAGTGATTCACTCTGGCTACGCCGCCGTACAGGCCTAGGACCACCTAGAATAGTTTCAAGGTAGGCGAACAGTTAGTTGCCATTCAAACTAGTAATTTCCGACCCCGAAGAAGGAAAGGCCATCCAATACGAACTGGATGATGCCAAGACCAACGCACTGGTTGGCAGAAATGTGGGTGATATAGTGGAAGGCGATGTGCTCGGTCTGCCCGGGTACAAGTTCAAGATAACTGGGGGGAGTGACGCATCAGGCTTTCCAATACGCCCGGATGTACATGGTAGTGGCAAGAAGAGAATTTTGATCAGGGGTCCACCAGGGTTCAAGCCCAAGAGAAAGGGGATAGCAAAGAGGAAGACTGTCCGAGGGAGAGAGCTTAGCTCCGACATATCTCAGGTCAATTTGAGGATTGAGGAGAAGGGAAGCACCCCACTTGAAGAGCTGGTAATGAAAGTCGCATAGCAGGCTTTCCTGTGGGTCCAACCACAGACTTTAAACATCCTTCAGATGCCTCAGAGGATAGTAAGACCAGGACACTTGGAAGTGATGATTAGGTGTACGAAGGACAATCCGAGATAAGCATTGGTACACTGGGTCACGTCGACCATGGAAAGACGACCCTTGTAGAGTACCTCACTGGAGAGTGGACAGACCGTCATTCGGATGAGGTACGACGAGGAATATCAATCAGACTTGGTTATGCGGCGACCACTCTGATGAAGTGTACAAATTGTTCCGAACCGGATGCTTTCACAACTTCTTATTTAGCAAAGGATGGAAAGTGTCCAAAGTGTGATGGAAAACTGGAATCTCTCCGCGAGATATCTTTTGTAGACAGTCCTGGTCACGAGTCCTTGATGGCAACCTGTCTAAGTGGGGCAAGCCTCATGGATGGTGCGATTCTTGTGATTGCGGCCAATGAGCCCTGTCCAATGCCACAGACTTCTGAACACCTCCGCGCACTAGAGATAGTTGGCGTCAAGAAGATAATCATAGTTCAAAACAAGATTGAGCTGGTATCGAAGGAAGAGGCTCTAAAGCATTACAAACAAATTAAGGCATTTGTCAAGGGTACGACTGCTGAGAACGCCCCAATAGTTCCTGTGTCTGCAGTATTTGGAGCAAACACAGACATGTTGATTCAGAAGATTCAGGAAGTGATTCCAACTCCGGAAAGAGAAGCCGACGCGGTCCCGAAGATGTTTGTGGCCAGATCCTTTGACATCAATAAACCAGGTAGTCTACCAAACCAGCTAAGAGGTGGTGTAGTCGGAGGGTCTATTGTCAGGGGTGTTTTGAAGATTGGAGATGAGATAGAAATAGCACCGGGTTCGCGCGGGGACAAAGGATTCGTACCGATTCGGGCGAAGATTACTAGTCTGCTCTCAGGAAGTGGCAATGAACTGACTGAGGCGCGTCCTGGCGGGTTGATAGGTGTAGGAACCGCTCTCGACCCAGCATCCACTCGTGCCGACAGACTTGTAGGAAATGTTGTTGGCAAAGCTGGCAAGATGCCAAAGATCATTGACAAACTCATGGTCGAGCCAATTCTGATGGAGAGAGTAGTGGGAATGGAGGCTGAGAAAGAAGTAGGGAATCTCAGACACAATGAACCACTCATGCTTGTAGTTGGCACTGCAGCCACTGTGGGTGTGATTACAAGACTTCATGGCAAGGAGATTGAACTTGAACTGAAGAGGCCCGTTGCTGTGGAGAAGGGACAACGGATTGCTATCGGACGCAGAGTCGAGAACAAATGGCGACTCATTGGGCATGCCGAAACTTGAGAAGTTCGTGAGCAAAGTGACCATTCTTGTCGTGGTTGATACCAATTTCCTCACCTTACCCCACCAGTTTAACGTAGATATCTTCTCGGAATCTAAGATGATTCTGGAGCAACGGGTTGACTTTGTGATTCTTCGCTCAGTAATGAATGAGATTAACTGTCTTGCAGAAACTGCAAAGGGTAATGACAGACGCGCCTTCCGAGTTGCAATGCAACTCGCTGCTAATTGTAGGATTGTAGATGTTCAGGACGCAATTTCAGAATTGCCAGTTGATGACCAGCTCATAGAACATACAGCCCAGGCAGGTGGGGTGTTGGCAACTAATGATAAAGAACTTCGAGCTCGTGCAAGGTCTCGGGGCATTCCTGTATTACTTCTCAGAGGCAAGAAACGACTTGTCCTTGAGGGTGAAGTATCATAGACCTATTCACAATGTTTTTATGTTTACCAAATTGTTGCACCGCTGAGCCGTCGGGTCCAGACCAGTGCAATTAGGCTATGGTCTGATTATTCTATGATTGTCTAGGCTGGTGATTGAGATATACAGCGTTGTCACGGTAAGAGATGTTGTCCGGATTCCTCCTAAGGAGTTTGGCTCACCAATAGAAAAGGCTGCAATGATCCATTTGCGCAAACAGCATGAGAATGTCTTGGACAGAGATGTAGGACTCATGATTGCTGTTATTGGCATAGATGATATCGGGCAAGGACGACTCATGCCAGGTGACGGTGCTACCTATCACTCAGTCACCTACAAGGTCCTCGTGTTCAAACCAATTAGAGGAGAACTTGTAGAAGGAAATGTAGTCGAGCTAATGGACTTTGGCGCATTCATTCGCATGGGGCCTCTTGATGGTCTCTGCCATGTGAGCCAGATCTGTGATGACTTCATAACTCAGGATTCCAAGGGGAGCGCTTTGTTGGGCAAGGAAACGGGAAGGACCCTTGCTGAAGGAGACAGTGTCAGGGCTCGCATCACATCGATCAGCTTTGAGTCGGGTAATAGGTCTGGAAAGCTAGGTCTCACTATGCGACAGCCATTCCTAGGTAAGATTGGTCCACAGAACTCTTGGGTAGAGGATGACGTCAGAAGTGCTCGTGGAGAGAAATCTAAGAAGGACAAGAAGAAGAAATAGTTGAGGAGAGATTCCATGGCAAAGCAAAGAGCTTGTAGGTCCTGTCATTATTTGACAAATGAAGACCAATGTCCCAACTGCAAGGGCACTAGCCTGTCCACCTCATACACTGGAATAGTGGTGATTCTCCCTGGAAGAGATGCTCGTGAAGACCCACGAAGAAGCTCATACATAGCTGAGCGGCTCAACATCGACAAACCTGGCAAGTATGCCCTGAAAGTGCGCTAGGCCCAATATTCCAGACAGCCTGTGGTGAAACCTTTATTAGACAACCCAAAGTCGATTGGCTGACTCACCCCAGAAGGCAGTCTAATTGCAAAGAGTGATACCAATGAAGATTGAGATTCTTCAGGAGAAAGAGAACAAACCTCTTGCTAGGAAGGAAATAGAATTCAGAGTGGAACATATCGGTGGAACCACTCCTAGCAGGGCTGATATTAAGGCCAAGATAGTGGCTCAGTTTGATGCTGATGCAGCCTCAGTGGTGATTCGAAGCCTCAATACGAATTTTGGTGCCGGAATGACAGAGGGTTCTGCAAGGATATATACTGACCCTGAGCAGATGAAAAGAGTCGAGCAAAGTCATATCGTTAAAAGACATGAAACAAAGAAGGCAGGAGAGCAGTCATAGATGGCACATAAGATGTACAAGGTAGACTCGAAGACTGGAAAAGTCACACCAAACAAGAGGACCTGCCCTCGATGTGAGAAAGGCACCTATATGGCGGAGCATTTTGATCGTTTTGCCTGCGGCCGCTGTGGATATACAGAGTTCAAGCGCAAGGGTAACAAGTAGATCCCAGATTTCTGATTGTCATATATTGTCATTCCAATAAGTGAGTGTCTTGTATGACTATTCGCCTACTATTGCCATCACCCATCTCACGAACAGAAGGACTCCCATGATGACCGTGAGAAGAATGTCAACTCCTAAGATACCTGGGAGGAAGACCTCTGCTGATGCAGCGAGAAGCAACGCAATGGGAAATGTGACTATGAAAGGGAGTGTGGCGATTGTGAGGGACACCTCTTCACTGGACACCATAGCGTTGACTAGGAGCAATATCCAGACTGCGTAGATTGCAGTCAGCAATGAAACTTCCACAATCATCTGCATTTCAGTTCAACACGAAGACTCTGCTAGAACAATGTGTGTATCACACATCTGGTACAGACTATGCCTTTTGAACTCATGAGCGCATGATGAATCTGGCCAACTAGATTTATCAATTGCTTCACAAATACAACATTTTCATGTCTTTGATTAAAGAGATCGAGTTCAGCAAACGAGATTCTGGTTCAGAAGATGAACGATGATTATGATGATGAACAGAGAAAGAAAGAACGTGCGTGGATGTATCTTATCAGTGTAGCAGAACTCAATCAATTAATAGTAAGTGAGTTCAAGTCTTCAATCGATGGTTTCTCAGAAGATGATGTTGCTAATCGATTTCCAAAGCATTCTCTACAGCAAATTAGGGATGCCTTGGAGAGCGCAGTAGAGGATGAATACTTCAGAGTCACGACAAGGGAGGATGGTTCTCTCTGGTACGCCCCTATCATTCATGATGAGGATTGAGTTAAAAAATTAACTATGTTTAAGTGGTAGCGGGTGGAAGATTTGAACTTCCGGCCCATCGGAGAAATCCGACGAGTTTCCGATCTCAGGGTTATGAGCCCTGCGGGATTGGCCTGGCTTCCCCAACCCGCTGCAAGCTGTTTTTGCCGCGATAGCGGTATTAAGGGTTTTCATAGGTTGACCAAGAAGTGATTGCTTTCAACAGGTCGATACAACGGATACTTCTGCTCA
>JBHLQK010000034.1:0-18470 GCA_048884925.1 Candidatus Thorarchaeota archaeon | reverse complement strand
GGCACAAGGCTGGGGATTGCCAAATGTGACACGTTCCGCGGAGATTATTGCTTCTAGTTCAGGGGATCTGACTATTATGACACCTCGAAAGTATCCAACTCTGCCAGGAACGTCCTCAGTGCAGATTATAGGAGAAGCACGTCCTGATCAAAATATAACTATCATTTCAACTCACGTGCTGGGTACAGTGAATGTGGTCTTGGATGGTAATGCCAGTCAGTTTGTCAAGGCCAGACAAAATCAGATCTACGTGGGCACGGGATACAATCATCTCTCAATTGGATTGGACATTCAAAGTGACCTTCCACTCAGCGCCATCGGCCATTATACAGGCGAGCTAGTACTAGCTTCAGGCGGTCAGAACATAACTAGTATTGAAATCGACTATTCAATCACAACCTACGGTGGGCGGCTGCTTGTTGACATGACTCATCATAGTGCTGACGACATTGATGACCCATCCGCCTACAGATACTTCCAGGACTATCTTCGAGAGCAGGGGATTGTCTTGGATCAGTTTAGCAGTGATGGTCTATTTTCTACGCCGAGTATTACTCTTAGCGATCTCGCGACAACTGAGGCATTTATGATCATGGACACCGAACTCACCTATGGTGTTGGAGAAATTGATGCTTTGCATGATTATGTTGAACAAGGTGGCACACTCATTGTGCTCTCTGAATACTATAACGAAACCACAGGCCAGGCATCTTTTGCACTTGATGATTACAATCGGATTCTAGAACCTTATGGAATCGAGTGTCTCAGAGTTGGCATTGGAGAAGGACCTACTACGTTTACTGGATCTTTCTATGGCGTAGACAATGGAGGTGTAGTAGAGTCAGACCCGCTCATGGAGGGGGTTTCGAATCTGTATGTTCTCTGGGGAAGTACTCTCAGTGTGGATTCCTCTGTTGCAGGAGCGAGGGGTTTATTCTGGCGCGATTCTGCAAAGACACAGGCTATAGTGGCAATTGCAGAGTTTGGAGAAGGGCGTGTTATCGCAATTTCAGATGGCTCCACCTTGTATGATGATATTCTGTACGATGCGATTCGCGGAGATGCTGATAACCTGAATCTGCTAAGGAATCTAGCACATGCTATTCAGCCCGAAACTCCGCGAATATTCGATGTAAAGCTGTATGCTAATCGCATAGGAGAACTTGCCAATTTGACAACATACGTATTTGATGATGATTTGGCGGAGGTCACTATCACGATCCTCGAGCCAAACGGCGAGGATATCACGGGGACTGTAACAGAAACATTAGGCTACAAGTACTCTACAGACTTCATCCTATCCAGCGGAGGCTTTTTTGAAGTTACAATAGTCGCACGAGATGCAAATGACAACATGAAGACCTTCCGAAAGCTGTTTCTGATTCCGCTTGATCCAGCAGATGATTTATTCATCAATGTAGTCACCTTTGGGCTACTATTCGTGGTGGGCGTATCGCTCGCATATGTAGTAATGGTTAGAAGAGCTCCAAAACAGAAGAAATCAGTTGAGTTTCGCCCCGAACCTGAACCTGATGAGTATTCACCGCCGCCATCTATTTCATAGGTCCAAAAGTTCGCTCTAGAAGAGAGTGAATCTTTTCGTGACGAGATTGAAGCATGGGTCGTTCTTTGAGGATCGCACCAGCCTCTACACGATTGAGGATCTCATATCCCACTCGAGCACCCATCCGAGCTGATATGACCTGTCCACCTATCAGACGACCATTCTTATCAGTGACAAGTGCTACTTTCATTGCTTCGTTCGGATCTTCTAGATATTGAACATCAGTTTCTAGGCCTACTTCTCTTGCACTTGTGGATGAGTGACCGATACAGATAATATCGGTGTCAAAGATTCTGTCATATTGAAGCACGACCGAAGTGTCTTCGTACACTTTCTGCCTTCCAACAGCTGCGACACCGGCCTGTCTTCCTGCTCTGGCCGCAGTGCTGCCGATTGGCATTAACCGAGCTTTGCCTGTGAGAGAATCAGTCATTTCCACACAATCACCAACTGCGTAGACTCCATCTTCACTCGTTTCAGTAAGATTATTGATAGCAATACCACCTAGACTGCCAATTTTCAGTCCGAGCTTCTCAGCAAGAAAAGAATTGGGGCGAATGCCTGTTATGAAAAGAACAAGGTCTGTATTGATCGGTTTATCACCCACTTCTATTGCTGTGACTTGCTTTGATCCAATGACAGCTTTTGGCGCAGAGCCAAGATGTAGATTGATTCCATGGGGAATACGAGACAAAAGGTCTTTGCTCATTGCATCTTCCAATTGCTTCCTCATTAAGCGGGACCTGATTATTAGATGAACTTCCTTGCCCATCTTGTAGAGGCGTTCTGCTGTTTCAAGACCACTAAAACCTGCACCCACTATCACAATCGTATTGATTGAATCTAGTTCCTTTCCTATTATCGAGGTCTCAGCCATTGAACTGATTGTGTATACTCCATGAAGATCGATACCCGGAATCATCGGTACTGAAGGGATTCCTCCGGTCGCAATAATCAAACGATCAAACTGAATATAGGATGACTTTCCATCATTTGACACAAACTCTATGGTTTTCTTCTTCAAGTCCCCGCCAACTACATTGACCCCAGTCTTGATGTCAATCCCTCTCTTCCTGAGAGCTTCGAATGACCAGTCACGAATCTCAAGCTCGCGGGTTTCTGGCCGCTCAAGAGCCAAGGTGGCACCTGGCTTCCTATGCGCTCCCATGACCTCCGAGGTTAGGATCATAATCTCAGCGTTCGAATCGAAAGTCTTAGCTGCGGCTGCGGCTGCAACACCTCCAGGCCCGTATCCAATGATTACGATTTTCATATTCATGCATCACCTTTCCTTCGAGAGATAGCTCGAGGCGCATAGTAGACAACGACTAGTATTCCGATAGCACCAGCAGCTATTAGAACAACCATAGAGTAGTCCTCCACTATGAGCAGCGTGCTGATATGTAACTCTACTGATTGTCCAGTGACACCTTTAGCCGCTGCATAGACCTCATATTCGCCGGCTGCGAATGAGGAGAGAACTATATCAACAGAATAAACGCCACCCGCTCCAGTTAAGGTAAAGTTGACGGCGGCGTTGCCATCATGCACGAAGCTAATCCAGACACGATCAGCGAGAATGTAGCCTTCGATCACAATTTCCCCAGTTACACGTGCTATCAGAAATGGGCCAACACGCACAGTATCCTGGTCAATGAAAGCACTTACTATGCCAAGAGATGTAATCTCTGCAGCCAACAAAACTGGCGGCAAATAGACTGTATATGCTGAATCGCTCACATTGAAGAAGATTGAGTGAAGATAATCGTAATTTGGCAAATCCACTTGGACTTCAACCGTTGCATTCTGTGTGCCAATCTCGAAATCCGTGCTGAGAATGTCGTAATTCTCGTTAACAACGTTCCAATGAATGGAAAACGACTCGACTGGATCATCCCTGTCAGCCACTGTTATTGTGACATTGAACACATCATGGTTCGATTCAAGAGTCAGGTCAGACACAAGAGGACGCCACTGGTTCTCCAATTCAGCAAAGCCAGTCTGGTCTGCAGGTGATAGACTCAGATTGCTTGTTGACACGAAAATTCTCCCGCGGAGATTAGGGCTGCTTTTCTCTATGCTAAGAAAGGCGGTCTGCGAGTCAGTCCATCGATCTACAGACAATGCAGCAGTGGAGTAGGACGACCCATTCCATTCGTATGCTGTAGCAATCCCACCTGTAAGATTCACCTGAATGTCTGCGCCTTGAAGACCGGTGGTTATCTCCGAATCAGTGTCCCAATGTAAAGTCAGGATGTTGTCGCCTCCGAAGTCAGCCGAGGACCTCATTGTAGCAGCTATAACTAGCTGTTCCGTACTCTGATGCACCTTTACGCTTTGAATGTCGAGGTCGCCATTAATGGAGAGATCAGTTCCAGAAGTCAGAATATCTTCGTATCCAATCCATTCTACGAGACTCATGCCATAGCTGATTGGAGAACTTTGCACATATCTAGCAGACCACAAGGAGTCGACTGGTCCGTGCCCCCATGCATCATTTGCGGGACTATAATGTGAGTCTTGGGCACCTGCACCTGCAGTAAGAGCAGTAAAGTCATTCCAGACACCAGCACTAGGAGAAGCCTGTCTTATCAAAGCCAAGACACCAGCTACATGTGGACTAGACATGCTTGTCCCACTCCGCGGAGTCCAAAGCTCAGAAAGAACCTCGGAAGCAGCGTAGATACTGGCTCCTGGTGCTGCCACCGTGATTGTCTTGCCATCATCTATTCTCGGACCTCTACTAGATGAGGCGTATATCCCAAGCGTCGCATCATCATAACAGCCAACTGTAACTGCAAGGTCTGCTGTGCCTGGAGAGCTAATAGTCCTAGTATTGTCAACATTTGTTGTGAATTTGAGATGAGATCCAATCCAGTTGTTGTCCCAGGCATAGGCATCGACAGTGATTATCTCTCCATTTGGATTTGTAAGACCAACTGTCCATGACCCATCCGTCCAGTTATGGTCATCTTCAGACACTTGAATTAGGAGATTATTCATTGCGCGAAGGCTGCGCTCAGCGAATGCGTAAGCGTTCAGTTCCGGCTGCTCAATGACAAAGGAGTTTCCAACTAGATCTGAGAATTGCCCAGTATCAATTATCACTCCACCAGGTGTCTTGAGGAAAACATGCTCATCCGAATCAGTGCTTTTCCAGAGGAAGCTAAGAAACGATGCATCAGGCACCATTGCAACAGAAAGACCAGCACTTGCATTGCTCCCTGCCGGAACTGAAAAGTGTGCATGCTTTGGAGATGTAGCTTGGTTGCCTAGATTTCCTGCCGCAACTGTGCTAATCACCCCATAGTGAAGAAATGCTTCAGTTACAGCTAAATCCTCAATATCCGTGCCGTCTAGGAATCCAAGGTAGCTTGAGAAGGACATGTTTATGATCTCAGCACCATTTTCTACGGCAAAATGGATTGCTTCCAGAATATCGCTTGATTTCAAAGGACTCTTGATCGCGATTAAGTCAGCACCGGGTGCAACTCCTACATAGTCTGTGAATCCAGGTTGACCTCCAAGAATTGTTGATGCCACATGTGTACCGTGACCAATTGAGTCGCCTACGAGGTAGCCCATTGTGGTAAGATTAGTTCCCCTTGAGTAAACCAGATTATTGACCTGATCATAGAGCATGACGATTTTCGATTCATTGAAAACCACGACATCTTCAGTTGGAAGATCCACGCGTCCATTTGTGTCGGCATCAATTCCTCCAAGCCAGCGGTCGCCTTCATTCAGCTCGAAGACACCGTTTCCGTCTGTGTCGATGAACATGTACTCATTGGACACTTCTATGGTGGAGGGAATCTGGAGATCTATATGACTGATTGGACCTTCATTGGCATCTGCATTGGTATTGCCATTCATATCAACATAGTAGTCCCCACTGTCTTCAATGACGGTATAAGGGCCTCCTGACTGCCGCCAAAAGCTTGGATGACTCACTATGATGCCGGTGTCAATCACAGCCACGGTAACGCCAGAGCCATTGATGCTATTCCCGTCCTCCTTCAAGTTGTTCCAGACATCGGGTGCTTTTGTGGCTGGAACTGAGGATACTAGCGATGGGATATATTGCTTCTCTCCTGAAGTAGCACGCACAAGACCAATTTCAGCAAGCGATTGAAGAGACCCTAGGTTATTCGTGCGGGCGGAATAAATTCTGCCAACTTTGACGATTGAACTCCCTCGTCTCACAAACTCCACGCCCTTTGACTCAGCAAACTCAATCTCCTGCGGGGATAGTTCATCCTCGAATTGAAGGATTGTGCGACGACCAAGGCTGATTGGCAAATCAGAACTAGAGGCAGCCAGCTCAACCATGAGTTGTGACCCAATTGAAGGACCCGCGGTTTCGACAAGTGAAACAGTTGTTCTATGATTGACAGGAGCTGCTGGCATGATTAGCGAGATAATAAACAATCCAAGTATGAGATATCGTTTGGACATTCGCTTACCCTCTATCTGGACTCTTAGTTCGTTCACAAGACACATCTGATATGCTTTTGCTTGATGACTATGATAAAAAATGTTGACTGGGCGAACCGCAGTAGTTCGCCAAGTTCAATCAATCCATTACTCCTTCGCGATTAAGGACACATCCTTGAATACAATTTCAGGCCCGATTACACCCACAAGATGAAGCGGTGTCTTTGCAATGTCATCTACCTGATTTAGGATATCGTATACATTTCCTGCTATCATCAGACCATGCACTGCTCCCACCATTTTTCCATTTTCAATCAGTAATGCAGGATTTCCCACAATGCTAAAGTCTCCTGACTCGGGATTCGAGCTGTGGGCTCCTTGCACTCCCCGGATATAGTATCCATGCTCAATATCCTTGATAATGTCTTCAATTTCACGATCGCCGGGCTCAACAACGATGTTGGTCGGAGATATATCAACCAAACCTTGTCTCATGTTTCTTTTCGCATTGCCAGTGCTCTTGACACCCATCTTATTTGCCCAATAGGTGTCCCAAAGGAATGATCGCAGAACACCATTCTCGATAATTGGAGTACGCTGTCTTGGAACTCCTTCATCATCTGCAGTGGAGCTTGAAATGCCCCGGGGATGAAGACCGTCATCTACAATCGTAATCTTGTCCGAAGCTATTTTCTCGCCTAGCTTATCACCAATCTTGGATTTGCCCCTGGCAACATTGTCACCTCTGATTGACTGAATCAGCGTGTACTGCATGACTGGCCCATAGGCGTTGGGATGCATGATGACAGTGTGCTTCCCTGTAGTTCCCTTGGCAGAATTCTTACATATTCGGATTATAGATGCCACATCATCAACTGTACCCTCTACATCGACATTCATATCTCGTCTAATGTCATAAGCCGAAGTCATCGGTGTCATGCCAGTTTCAGTCTGAGCTATTCCTCCCAACACGACGTATGCAATCGTTCCTTTGTCGGAATGAGCGATACCGTTACTGTTGGCGTATGCCCCACTAAATCCGATAGCAGCTGAACCGCCGAATCCTGGGATGAGCCCAGGTTCAGCTTTAGTCGCTAGGCCAATTGCTTCGCCTGCAATGCCAACAATTTCGCCAGAATCTGAGTTAATAACTGAATCCTGCCATAAGCCTTCGATTACTGGATAGACATCATTTGGAATTGGTAATCCAGACCAATCCTCATCCTCAGTTGTGACCTTTGCAGCAGATATTGCTAAATCTAGTGCCTCATCAGCAGCATCTCGCGTGGGGATATTAGTGAAGGCAGATCCCATTCTTTTTCCAATGAAGAGTCGGATGGCGATTTCAATAAAATTTCTTTTGCTGACTTGACTAATCTGGCCCATTTCAATGTCAGATTCGACTTCTGTCTGAGATGTAGCAAGAATCTCAACATGATCTGCTCCTTTTTCCTTGCCAGATTTTACAGTATATTCGCAAAGATCAAGCAGTTGTTTTTCTTCAATCATAGTATTAACCTCCTAGCTTGAACCTCCAAAAGTGATTCCGCCCTTCAAGAAACGAATATTGGGGCCTCCAGCTGCAATAAACGCCTCCTGCCCCTTACCACAACGCCCCAATTCATAGGGGAAGTCCTCGTCTGCGATACCTTCGATTTTGAAAAGAGAATCAGTTGCAATTCCTGAGATTGAAAGGTCAGTTACTGGTTTACCAAGTTCTCCATTGACAATCTCATATGCTTCTTGAATACCAACTTGGAAAGAGGCATTCATTTGTGCTTGCCCGCCTCTAAAGTCTGCGCAATAGTAACCGAACTCGATGCCTTCAAACATCTCGTCAGGATTGTAATCACCTCTCTCAAAGAGGGTATTTCTCATGCGAATAATTGGGGGATGAAGGTAGCTTTCAGCTCTCGCGTTGCCCGTAACTCGATGGCTAATCTTTGCAGCATATTCTCTATTTGTCATCAGTTCGGTCAAGACAGAGTCTTTGATTATTTCAACTCGAGATGCTAATGAACCCTCGTCATCATATTTCGATGTGCCCAAATTCCCTTCATCAACTCCATTATCAGTCATATTAACCCCCTCAGATGCTACAACCTCGCCAACCTTGCCGTTGAAAGAGCTTTGAATTGTAAGATCCGCTTCAGCAAGATGACCCAAAGCTTCATGCGCAAGAACTCCTATTACACGAGGACCCAGAACGCAGGGAAATGAACCACCCTTAGCAGGAGTACCCTCAAGCTGTAGTTTGACACGCCTTGCAGCCTCCAGCCCTATAGACTCTGGAGTTGCAACCTCTTCCATAAATTCCCATCCGCGATTTGTAGAAGCATCCTCATATCGTGCAGCGCTAAGGCGAGCGCCTTCCTTCCCTGTGACCCACGGATAGCTCCACACTAGAATGACATCCGTCTGGATTTTTGAACCGTCAGATGTCACCAGGTATTTCCTTCCAGATGCTGTGCGTATCTTGGAAGTCACTGCCGTTATTCTCGAGTCAAAATCCTGCACCGCTTTCGTCAAGTCCTGCATATACTTGATTTTCTCCTCTATCGGCACTTGTCGAGGATCACGTTTCACATTGAGCTTGATTACATCTTCATAGGCTTTCACTTCGGCTAGAACTATTGGCTCATGGCGAGTGATTGCTGCAGCCTTAGCCATTGAATAGGCATCCTTAACAGCACTTTCCAGACTGTTCAAGTCGCTTGTAGTCACAAAGCCCCATGCACCATCAGCGAGTACCCTGATAGCAACTCCTTGCTCAATCCTCTGAGTTAGCGCGCTTATTCGACCATCATCCATTTGGATATATTCGATGAAGCCGGATTCTCCACGCAGTTCGACATAACTGGCTCCCAGATTTCTTCCCATTTCAACAGCTTTCTCGAGTTTCTCAAACAACGTAGCATCAACCCTGCAAAGTGGCTTTGTGGCTCACCTCTGATATATCTAATAAGCTTGCGATATCAGTCATTGGTGAACCACAAGAGCCAATACTGCAACTGAAATGTTGATGTATGTGAATCTGCGTTGAAACGGAGTGGAGTACCACCAGAGTTTGCCCACCTGATTAGCGAAGATTCCATCCCCTGGGACTCGATTCTCAAGACTTCAAAGAAAAAGTCAAAGAAGACCTCCTTTGAGGCGTTCACAGATAGTGCAATCTCATTCGCATCCAAAGAAACTATGAAGGACAATCCAAATTCCATGACAATCGCTCTGGGTGTGGAGGCATGTCTGGACAGAGGAAGGATGGAGGAAGCTGTATTTCTATCAGCTGATTCAATAGATCCAAGAGTTCTGGGCCTCCGTGCAATGGCACTCTTTGCTATTTCAGACGTAGAAGGTCTTAGAGCTACTCTCACCACTATGGAGGACATTATTGGAGAGAGATCCATACCATCAGACCAGATTCGCCTAAGCACAATCAAGGTTCTGTTAGCAGCCGCCGAAAGAGATACGAGTGTAATCATGTGTGTTATGGAATTTGACAACTTACTAGAGATGTATCCAGAGCAGGTTGAGGACCCATTGACTGAAACGATGTTCACTCTGTATGTGGTTGGCTCGCTACTACGAGAAGTTGGCGAATCTAGAAGAGCAGAGCGGATAGCAGACACATTGGAGGAAATGGCTAAATCAAAGCGTCATAGAATGTATCTTGCAATTGTGGAGAATCTGAGGGGGAATATCAACCTATTCACTGGAAACTATGCAAAAGCAGAGAAGCACTACAAGAATTACTTGAAAATGAGTGAAGAGCTCTCGAATAATCTTGGCATGGCAATGGCCCTCAATAATCTAGGGACTTTGAAACTTAGTTCACTTATGTTGGAAGAAGCACTGGAATACCTTGAGGAAGCCAACGCCAGAATGGATATGGATGCTGCAAAGATATCTTCACTGGCCAATTTGGGTCAGCTATGCACCACTATGGGCCAATATGATCAAGCGGAGGAGTATCTCAAAGAAGCGGTCAAGCTTGAGAGAAGGATTGGCAGAGGAGTAGTAGAGGTATTTGCTTGGTATGCAATCCTGCTGTCCAAGTTGGATAGGCATTCTGAAGCTGCCGAGTACCTTGATAGAACTAGAAGAATGGTTGAGGGTTCAGAAAAGCCTATCCAAAAAGGATCGTATCTAGTTGCACGTGCTTCCTATGAGTCATCACTAGGTGAATATGAAAAGGCTGCTACAACACTTGAGAATCTCCTCAAACTTGCTAAGGATAACAACTTGTTCGAGATGCTCATAGAATCGGAGCTTGAGCTTGCACGCACACATCTATCTATTTACAGGACCTCGAAGAACTCTGAAGGACTATCGAAGGCAGCATATCATCTTGACGACCTTATTCAAATCGCAAAGGATCAGGGTCTTCTACACCTTACTGCAGAAGCACTCCTCCTAAGAAGCGATATTCTTCTTGTTGGGGGCCAAGAATTTGAGGCTAGAAGGGAGATAGATCGAGCTGACGGCATTGCCACGTCTGTTGATGATTCACGCCTACGGAATGAAGTTAAACGCCGCAAGGCAAGGGCCGCTGAGCCAGTAAATGTGCCTGGAGTGCTTAATGAAACTGCATTCACAAAGTCGATGGAGAGAGTTTCGGGATTCAAGCCTGCAGGCAATCTAAAGGAGATTCCCATGCCCTCCATGCATATGCTTCTTGTATTAGACCGCCGTTCTGGACTTACTGAATATGTGCACTATTTTGATCAAAAGCTTGAGATGGATAGTACTATGGTTAGTGGCTTCATCTCAGCAATTTCCTCATTCACAGGCGAATTCATGGGGGGAACCGGTCTTCTGAGATCAATAAACCATGAAGGTTCCACTATTATGCTAGAGCATACTAAACCACGGATTGTAGCTATGATAGTTGAGAATGAAACTTTTGACATCAGATATCTCCTTCATGAGTTTGCAGAGAAGTTCAATGAATTATTCCCTGCAGCAAAGGAAGGAGATGGGATTGCTCCAGATGATTACAGAGGCGCCGAAAAGGTAGTTCAAGACTTCTTCCTAGCTGGAAAGCCGCCATTTGATGACTAGGAGGCCTTTGCTAGTGCTTATAACATCAATCAGCAAGAAACTGCACACCTGGATGTAGCCCATATGACTTCAGTTGAAGAAATCGTAGAGATACTTCGCAAGGGCGAAACCCGCAATATGGAGTTCAAGCGGAGTCTCACGAAAGCTGACCTCAAGTCAGATCGCCGCCAGAAGCTAGTTACTCGAATAAGATACATGACATGCGAGACACCCTTTGAAGGGCTATTTCTTATTGGAATTGAAGATCTCGCTGGTAGGAATTGGGAGGTCTACGGACTAACTGAAGGTCAAATCAAAACAGCTGAGGCAGTCCTTGTAGATTTATGTAAGGATGCCGAGGTTGAAGTTGTTGAAGAAGAGAGGATTGAAACAGATCGAGGACTGGTGGGCAAGTATCTCCTCAAGAGGATAGCTGCTCTTGAGGTAAAGGAAACATGCTCGTTCAATGTGGCAGGAAGAGTGAATTCAGGCAAATCCACCCTTATCGGTTCGATAGTGACAGGATCGCCAGATAATGGCTCAGGCAGATCGCGCTCATTCCTACTTATACACCCCCAAGAAATCACAAGGGGACAGACTGCTGATATACACCTAGCTTTCATGGGATTCACTGGAGACGGGAAAACCATCCATCTTGACAATCCGAGGAATAAAGAGGAAGCCGCTAGAGTACTGGATGCATCGGTGAGAATTCTGACATTCTTTGACGCGCCCGGACATCAAGAATACAGCAAGACAATGATAAGAAGCATCTTGGGGGCTGATGCGCAATATGGACTCGTGCTTGTTCCCGGCCCTGAGGAGGCTGGTCTGATTCGAAGTGAGGAAGCAAAGACCGGACTAAGACGTCTTGATGACATCACTCGCGAACATCTCATACTGATGGCAAATCAGGAAGCGCCATTCATTGTTATAATATCCAAAGTGGATAAGACGAAGATCAGAGATTTAGCTCTTGTTAATGAAGTTGTGAGGAATACGCTCAGGGAGATTGGAAGAATCCCTGTGAGTTTGAAGGATGTCGACGAGATAAACACACTAGTAGGCGAGATTCAGCATAGAGTGGTTGTTCCGGTAATTGAAATTGCATCCACGGAAGAAGCGTCTCTTGCCTTACTCACTGAGCTTTTGCGAAGGTTGCCTCCAAATTCAAAGAAGATTGACTTAACGATGCCAGCTCGTGCGTACGTTGACAAGGTGTATCGAGGAATTAGAGGCACCAATGCTGTGATTACTGGTACTGTGAAAACCGGTGTTTTCAAGAAAGGGCAGAGCGTGATCATAGGCCCAGATGAGAATGGTAGGATGCAAGAAGGTCGGCTTTTCAGCATTGAGATGTTCAAGAAGAGAATTGCTACTGTCCGTGCTGGGGATCTTTTCGGATTTGATATCAAAGACGTTGACAAGCATGTTGTGAGAAGAGGTCAGGTTGTAGCAGATCCTGATGATTCGATAAAGAGCTGCAGAGTATTTGAAGCCAACATCGTAGTCACTAGACATCCAACGAGAATCTCAGTAGGATATTCACCAGTCCTCCAATGTCATACAATTCAACACACTGTTGTCTTGAAACGGATTTATGATGCAGAGTATCTCAGCGTAGGAGACTTCGCACGGGTTAGGTTGGAGTTCATGTCATATCCAGAACCTATAGGGCTAGGGGACAAGATTGTGTTGCGTGAAGCAAATACAAGAGCAATTGGTACCGTCATCGAAATCATCAATTAGAGTTCCTATCGCTCCAAGTCAGCATCTCAGAATCCTCAGGAAATGCGGTCTCAGAACGTATTACCCTTCTAGATGACGAAACCTGTATTACGGGCCAGACCTTGAGATTATTATCAGCTGCACTCGCCAGGACCAATCGTTTCCATGATGACGGCGAGCTAACAAGAGCGTAACTCCCCTTAGCAGCATGAAATATGGTGGATTCAATGCTGAAGGAAGCTGCTTCAGCAAGCAGATCAAATTCACCTTCAAGCAATAGGTTCGGATATATCCCAGTGTGATTGAAATCAGGTAGAAAAATGAGTTTCCCAGCCTTGACCAATGAAACCACCCTCTGAGGAGAGCCAACTAGTGTATCGGAAAGGACTGCGAGACCTCCGCTCACAAGCCGCTCTAGAACAGCATTCTCTGCAGAAGTCACTTGTTTAGTGGAGAATTCAATAGTGGCCTGAAGAGTGTTCTTTCTTTTTTCGTTTGCACCAAGCTTCTGAAGAATCCATGAGAGAACATCTCTACCATGGCCCAGTATGCCTCCTGATTTGGGGAAAACATCCTCAACATTCAAAGTGTACGCAATTCGTGAGAGTGGATTTTCATCTCCCTCCGTTATTGCAATATACTGTTTTTCGGCTCCCTTCAAATAGCTAATCTTTAGCCAGGATTCATCGTCTTTGCTCCCTTCGTAAACTGATAAAGTCACACCTAGCGAAGAAGGATCACATATGACTCTCGGAGAGAGATGAATCGATTCCAATTTGTGGCGTTGAGATGCCAGGCTTCTAGGCTTTGCGAGGCTTTTGCAGAAGCCCTGAAGTATGAGGTGCTCCTCGGTACCAAGAGATACTTCGATAGATTCATGGATTGCGTCTAATGCCATCATCCACTTATCCACTGTCAAATCTGGAGCTCTATCGACCAGATCTAAAATCCTTGCAAAACCAGCCCAGGAATATGTGGTCGAGTGCTTTACTAGGTGGTTTACAATAGGCACGAAAGATGTTCCTTTAGTTCTCTTTACCCATGCATCAATCCAGTCAGCACGCTTGGGACCACTAAGTGAAGCCATAGATATAGCATTTCCAACTGCTGAGCTGAACTCTGAATTCCTCTTTTCTGCATCAAGAAGCTGGAGAAAACAAGCTCGAGCAATAATACCGTCACGCCATTTCGACTCAAGTAGACCCTGCTCGAACACTACAGCGCCATCTTCATCTGACCTCTGTCCAAATCCTTGTCCAGTATTGATAGTTGATTCTCGCGTGACAAAAATAATCGGGAACTCAGGTTCCTTCCTACCAAGAAACCTTGCAACTCGTTTTAGAGTTCGGGACAGATCCAGCCTGAGTTCCTCTGTGGCTTCAATTCTAAGTTCCTCTTTGGTTGGAGGACGAGGCTTCTCAAATTTCGCTAGAAGCTTGGAGGTCTTTCGGACTTTTCCATATTTCTCGACTTCAATATTTTCTCCAATGAGCATTACGCCCGCGGAATTGAAGAAGTATACACGTACTCGGTCTCGGCTGATGACAGCGACCAGAAATGTGATTCCTTTCAGCTTTGCGAAGTGCTTCCGCATTGTGGATGCTTTAACTCTAAGAACTTCAACAGCAACGGCTCCAGTTTCCTTAAACTGCCTTTGACCAAACAACGCTACTTCTTTTGGCACATCGCGTGGACTACGTGACATGTATATACACCACAGCATTCAAACTCTTGCTATGGTGCCTGATAAGATTGATTGCAGATTGCGCCAACTATGCCTCTACCGATTCTATCTGCTGCTCATACATAGGCATTAGGATATCCCTTGTTGGGGTTGTATTCATCACAACATCCAGTACTTCTTCATTGCGCATAAGTATGCAACCAAGGAAGTTGTACATGAATTTGTCAAGTCTGATATTTACCCCTCGTCTGGGTACTTGAGTAAGAAGCAGCACGATACTAAAATTGCCACGGGGGAGCTGATTTAGGATCCCGCGTTTCATGTCTGGCTCGAGCTCATCTTCGAGCTGACGAGTCATTACGCCGCGTTCCATGAAATTGTAACGAATTCTTTCAAAATCACCGCTGGAACTCTTCTTAGGGCGGATGAAAGATATAGAATATCCCAGGCGTTTCAATGAGTTATAGCCGATAAAAGTCCGAAAAAGTGGTGGACTTAAAGCTTCAAGCTCTACTTTGCGCAATTCTACTGTGTCTTCATCTCTTTGTACTTTAAGGTTCAAACACACACACTCCGTAGAGATAGGTCCCACATTGTGAACTATTAGAAGCTATTTAAAACGTTATGAGAAACTAATCCGCGAATGCCCCTTCGCGCCTTAGGAGTTCTATCTTCTTTTTAATACCCAGACCATATCCACCAATGCCTGACGAAGATATGACTCTATGACATGGAACAAGAGGGTACAATCTGTTTGTAGCCATGACATTGCCAACAAATCGTGCGGCGCCTGGAAGGCCAGCCTTCTGAGCCACTTCACCATAAGTAGCGGTCTCGCCACGCGGGATTGAAAGAGTCGCTTTCACTACTCGACGTTGCTTTTCTGTCATCTCGGATAGATCTAGATTGATCTTATCAAGGCCAAGAACCTCAATCCCTTCAGCAATATCATAAACCGAATTGAGAATCCTAAGGTCTTCTTTCGAATCACTGCGCACAAGAGAACCTCCTTTTACTGCCCTCACAGCTTCTTCGCAACTCTTCCTAGGCAGTGTTGTGGCAAAGAGTCCTGAAGATGTAAAGACGCCAGCTATGCAATGCCCATTTCGCTGTAGGACTGCAACTCTTTTCTCGTTCATGACCAAACTTTGACAAGCAGCTATTTGTATTTCTCGCATTTCTTCAGAACAAAGCCAAGTATTGAGCTTAATTCAGAATCGCTTTTCTTTGAACCCAGAGGGAGCCATCCACCATCCTTGTTCTGAGTGCTAATAATCAATTCTAGCCCGCCATTAATGACATCAAGTTCTTTATCAGTTTCAGGTGGGCAAACTGCTGTCAAGTCGACCATGTCATCCGCGGACTTATTCTCAAGCGCGTCCTTAATGTGCTGGTATAGAGCAGCTCTGGCATCCCTGTAGACCTTTGTCTTGGAATCGACTCCAACAGCTCTTAAGCCTGTCAATATATTACCCGTTGCCAAGGGATCTGAATGCCCCATATTTATGAAGTCAGGCCAATTGCCATCCTCATTTTGAGAATGAATCAGAAAATCGCGGGCGCGTTTCAAACGAACTTCGTTATCATACTCCGCCAATGATAATGCTTCAAGCGCTTTTCCTGTGAGCCATGTAACACTCTTTCCAACAGGATAAAACTCGCTGCCCCACTTTGTCCCATATCGATCCTCGATTAGGTAGTCTAGGTTCATGGTTTCTGCAAAGCCGCCATCATTCTTCTGACGTGATACTATGAAGCCCACCATCTTTTTGATGAGATGACCATGAGTTTCTCTGAATTTCAGGAGAAGTGGCACTAGTTCTGAGGTTTCTTTTACAGAACTGGGATTTCCCTCATCCAAACCAAATGGAACTCCCCCGTCTTCATTTAGAAGATCTTCAACTTCATCTAGTATCGATTTCGTGACATCCTCATCTATCTTGTATCCTGCAGAGATGAGTCTCAAGACGTCTGCAACATTACCATGTTCAATGATGTAGCTTTCTAAGTCATAAAAATGACTATCACTCTGTTCACTCATTTACAATTCCTCCTGAAGATTAGAAGACCGATTTGAGAAGAGCACCTCCGATTTTAACCAACGATAATTCAACAGCCCTTCTGCTTAGATGTAATGATATGGTTGTCCGAGATTTAAAACATTATCCAGAGCTAATCATTCCTCAGCCTCAAAATACTCGAGGATTTCCTTTCGTCGCTCTCTTTTCTCGTCTTCAGTCATCTCGTCCTTTCGAGTTTCACTTTCCTCTACTACGACTATCTTTTCCCGAGGGCTATGCTTTATTCGGTATTCCACTTTGTACGCAGGAGGGGACTTGACTGATTTCTCATGACCGCATTCCCTGCATTTCAAAATAGGCTTGTCATCCTTTTTCTTAGGAAGCATCAAGGCACCACACTTCTCGCAGAACTCCACAGCGCTCTCCTCGTCAAAACTTTTAGCTCTCGTGCTCGTTCATGATATTCATTTAAGTTTGACTGTTGTGCCTCTATACCCCTTTTCCAAATAGAATATGGTGCGAAAAGAAACACTTATGTCGATGATGCAACGGCGGGCTTTTCGTCCCATACCATAGGCTTCATCCATGGGAGGCAGATCATGTTGGTTCGAGTTATTCCATTCAGAGCATTCAGATATGATGAATCGAAAGTTGGGGATATTAGTAAGGTAGTAACTCCCCCATATGACATCATCAAAGGAGGGAAAGTGGATGAACTTCAGTCTCTTTCAGAATATAACATCTCGTGGATAATCAAGAATAAGCCAGAGAAAGGAGATACTGCTGATAACAATCAGTACACCAGAGCAAGGGACCTATTTGACAAATGGGTTGGTAGTGGCGTTCTAAAACAGGAGGACAAGGATGCCTTCTATGTATATGGTCAGAATTTCAATATCAATAATAATGACATGTTCAGGTTCGGATTCATCGGGCTAATCCGCCTAGAGGATTTTGCCACGGAAGCTCCAAGCAAGGAAACATTCTCTGGAGTGCTCCAGCATGAGGAAACACTCCCAAAAGACATCCAAGATAGACTTAGTCTCTGCAGGGCGTGCATGGCACAGTTTGGTCAGATCTTTGTGATTTACCCCGACCATGAAGGACAAGTTGACAGCATACTGGAGAAAGCTATGAAGGGTGAACCATCTATCGATATCAAGGATGAGGACGATGTCAGGCATAGACTATGGGTTATTGATAATGAATTGGATATACAATTAATCACTGATTACATGAGAAACAAGTATGTCATTATTGCTGATGGTCATCACCGTTACAAGACTGCACTTGCTCTCTCCAACGAGAATCCAGAATTAGAGAGTGCTCGATACAGGATGCTCACATTTGTCAATATCTCAAATCCAGGCCTCGTCATCCTACCTACACATCGAGTAGTGCAAAACCTCCACGGGTTTTCTTCGGAAAGCCTCCTGAAGGCAATATCTGAATACTTCGATATCATTGCCTATGATAAAAAAGATGCAATGTTCTCACTGATGAACAAGAAGTTCATATCTGGCGAGCACTCTTTCGGGCTCTTCATCAATGACGGTAGGTTCTATGTGCTCACTTTGCGGGACACAGAAGTAATGAATGAGCTATTGCCGGAAAAGTCGCGAGAGCATCGCAGTCTAGATGTAGCAATACTGCATTCATTGATTCTGGACAGAATGCTTGGGATTGATAAAGAGAAACTGGCGCAAGGAACAATGAAGGGTGGTGGATTCGTGACTTATGTGAAGGGAATAGGCGACGCTGTTCAAGAAGCCATATGCTCAGTTGAAGGAGAGGCGCAAGCCGTGTTCTTTATGAATCCCACTCGCATTGAAGATGTGGAGGCAGTGTCTCGAAATATAGAGGTTATGCCTCAAAAGAGTACATTCTTCCATCCAAAAGTCTGGACTGGCTTTACTATTAACATGCTGAAAAAGGTGATATAAATGGTCAAGAGGGTATTCAACTTCTACGCAGGACCAGCGACATTGCCGCTGCC
>JBHLQK010000033.1:0-18712 GCA_048884925.1 Candidatus Thorarchaeota archaeon | reverse complement strand
AGTGTTCGTCAATGTTATCGAACTTGGGATAGACTAGCCTATCGTACAGTAGCACATTGCTTCTTAGTCTTGGGTCCGACTTTGCTTCACAGAGCTGGAAGTATGCTTTAACGAATGTTTTCTCCAGTGATATTTGATTTCTTCTGGCTCCTGACACAAGCCCAGGCAGTCTGTCGAAGTGAGGTATTATTGTCTTGAATGCTGTATCGTATTCAATTGTAGCCCACGGTGTCTTGAGTTTCTCTCTCTCCTGAAGAGAAACCCACTGCAATATCATCCTATCTGTGTCAGGTGTATCTCCCTGTTCCCCCTTGAATCCCTTGTCAGATATGCCAAGGTGATTCAAGACTGGTATTACCTGCCTCTTCAGGTCCCTAGCAGACGTGTCCTTTGCAACTCCAACCAGAAGTGTCCTATTCTGCCAGCACTTCTCGATTGTAAGATACAATGAGGCCAAGGCAAGGAATGATAGATCATTTGTAGTGAGCCACCGCTTACCTACCTTAAACCGCTCATCATAAGTAATTGATGAATCCTCTGAGAAGAGCCGTTCACAGGTTTCTACCACAAGGGTTTCCACCCTTGTCCTTATGTCCCGATACTCAGGTCTTATACTGAAGTGTTTGCCTTTCCTTACAATAAATCCTTTCGAAGCTCCCTTGCCTCGTATTGCGGTTTCCAGTTCCTTATCAAGTCGTTCGCGTCTGGGATCCGAATCTATGCCTAGACGCATGGCAAGCTCCTCTCTAGTAAGACCCGATCTCTCCTTGATTAGTTCCGCCATGAGCCGTGGAAGTAGGTATTCGCCTCGTGCCGGTGGAGTACCAAGCTCCATGTTGCCAAAGAGCCTTCTTGCATAGACCCATTCAGTAGCGGTGAAAGGCCTTCCATTGACATTCTGACCAACAAGTCCACACTCTTTCTCGACATCAATTCTGAAATCTGAGGTTTCAGCATATGATGAAGAAATCTCCGAGGAGCAGACTCGATCCATCAGCAAGATATCAACAGAATCCTCTCCGCTAATTAGGCGGTAGGCTAAATAGAACTCGGCCAGAGTCATCATATAGTCCGCAAATGCAGAGTTATCAATAATCCATGAGTCGGTGTGGGCGACTGTATGATCTATGCTCCCATCCTCTGCTCGTGCAAGAATAGTCTGATCAACTAATGGAACCTCATTGATATAGATGGGAAGTACGCTCGATAAGCCAACACCTCTCTCGAGATATTGCTCCTCATACTCAAGCTTAATGTTCCCGCCATCATCAATTCGAGCTACTCCATGAGATGAATACGCTCCGGCAAAGAAGATGATGAGGTCGAACACATCATATTTGCAGATTGTGCCATCAATTCCTGCAAACTTGAGATCTCGTTTTCCAAAGAATCGATCCACAAAGGAAGGATCAGCTTTTCCGCTAGTATATTGATTGATGAATTCCGATAGAAATTCATCATATATCCCGCTGAGACTATCAAAACGACTCCTATAGCCTGTGACTTGTTGCTTGGCTCCGCCTAGAAGAAGTTCACCGGTTTTCTTCAGCCTGCGTGATATTCTGGAGCCATCTTCCGACAATCCTGTTCCCCGCTACCTGCTTATGTGCTTCCTACTCAGCTTACTGAGATAAGAAGATTCCTCGGTTAATCCGAGCTGGCACTCGCTTTTGCAGCCTTCTTGACTGACATGGACTTTAGTGCACCACCCAAGAATATTGCGGAGATGATTCCACCAATTCCTGAGATCATCCAGAGTGTCCTGAGACTTCCCGTGACTGTCCAAATATATGCACCAAACGGTGCTGCAACAAGATTTGTTGAACTCGAGATGAACTGATAGGTGCCCAGTGCTCTGCCTTTGTTCTCCTCGTCTACATCTTGAACAACTAGTGTTCTCTCAGCCCCAATCCACATGACCACAGGAACTGCCCAAATGAAGTTGAGGAGGAATAGGTTCCAAGCACCACCTGCGAGTGAAAATAGAGCAATCAATATTCCATTTCCTAGAATTGCCAAGAATAGAGATTTCTTCAGCCCTCTGTCAACATATCCACTAATTGTGTGCATCAGTAGCACAGTAGCTATTGAGAAACCACTCCACGCGTATCCAAATGTGGTCTCATCTAGTCCCCATTCACCTACAATCAGATTTCCGTAGTAGGCAAGGGCGGAGTTGAAGAAGAAAATGAACGCAAACATGCCTATAGCTAGTTTCCAGAAGTTCGACCCTAGTCGTCTGAAAGAAATAAGTGGACCTTTCTTTGTTCTCTCAATGATTTCTCCGCCTAAGGACTCGCGAATTAAGAGAAATGTAGCTAGGAATGCGATAATCGACCCGATACCAGCCATCGTATGGAGGTCTCTAGGAATTAGACCCATGTTCAGGAGAGTTGCCCCAATAGCAGGACTAATTCCATCTACGATAAAAGCGGGCATGAGTACCATGGTAAATCGTCGTGCTGCATTATGTCCCCCAGTCTTCTCAATCTCGTCGGCTGGTATCGCTCTACTCATTATTATGATGAAGCTCCATCCAAACATGATTGACGCATACTCAAGAGGGATAAATGGCCATACAGGATAATTGACCAGCAAAAGCAAACCTAATGCTGCAGGCAAGAATGCGAACATCATTGTTCTTTTGCGGCCTACACGATCAGCGATGGTGCCAGAAAGGAAATATCCCGTCAAACTAGCGATTGTACTTATTGAAAATGTCAAGCCCAATTGCCAAGGTTCAAGAAAGGTTTCGAGAAAGATGCTGAACTCCCAATTCCAGATGCTGATAGAAAACTGGGCGATGCCTACAACAATTGCTAGACGCCATAGGGTGTTGCTCAGACCCAGAAAACTGGAGCTCTCTTGGTTGATTGCTAATGATTCGGCCTTAACCGACACATCGTCAGAAATGTCTGGCATGGAGCAATCCTCTCTAGAGGATTTCAGAAGTTATCGAGTTCCTTATGATGCTAACTGTTAGAGTGGAATCCATTGTAATGTCAGAATCCTTATAGAGCGCAAATGAAACGAGAGTCGTGAGTACTCTCAATATAAGAGGCATGATCATTGATAATAATGGATGAAGCTGACCTGAAGCTCAATAGAGCTGTTACATTTGAGTGGCTCTATACAAATGGTATTGGCGGCTACGCATCATCCACAATAGCTGGGCTTAACACGAGAGGTTATCACGGCCTCTTGGTGTCCTCATTGAATCCACCTGTTGATAGGTGGCTCACCCTTTCTCGCCTTGATGAGGTAGTTGCGACAGCTCAAGGAGAATTCAATCTTTCAACAGAGCAAACTACCAAAGGAGTAACTCATCGCGGTTATCGAATGCTGGAACGCTTTCAGCTAAACCCTCTTCCTGAGATGAGGTTTGTCAGCGACGGTGTGACCATAGACAAAACAATGTTCATGGCTTATAGAAGGAATCTAACCATAGTAAACTACGAATTAAAGAATGATGAACAGACAGTGTTCACCGTTACACCGGTGCAGACATGCCGAGATTTTCATGCACGGCCTCCACACCTTGATTTTACTCCTCAAGTTGAAGCCATAGATGATCACTCATTCTTTTCATTTGATGAACGACCAAACAGCCCGTGGATGCTATCATATACGCCTGATGCTGAGTTTGCTCCATCTGAGATACGCCCATCAGAAACACAAGTTTATCGAAGAGAAAAGGACATGGGTCTACCCTTTAGGGAGCAGCTGTATATACCTGGTGTCTTTCATACAGTTCTCGAACCAGGAGAACATTTCTTGTCTTTTCTATTCGCTGTTGGACCAACAAGAAAGGATTTGCTGAAGGATTTAGGAGGATTGGCAAAGGCCAAACGGAAAGACTTCGCAAAGTTAAGATTTGAAGAGCTCCGAAGACGCAAAGTGCTAAATGACCGAGCCTATTCCATGTCTGAAAAGGTGCGTGATGAGGACATTGAGTGGTTGGTTCTCAATGCTGACTCATTCATAGTTGACCGTGCATCCACCAGAATGAGATCTGTAATTGCAGGTTATCATCAACTGGCTGATGTAGGTCTTGATGCATTAATCTCTCTACCCGGACTCACAATGTCAATCGGAAGGTTTCAGGATGCACGGGCGATTCTTACCACATATGCAAGACACTCACGCTATGGTCTTGTTGCAAACGATTTTCCAGACAAGGGCATCCAGCCCGAGTATGACTCTGTTGATGCATCTCTGTGGTATATAATGGGAGTATACAAATACATACAGGCAACAAATGACGCTGAATTCCTAAGGGGGATTATCTGGGATACAATGGAATCAATCATTGCAGCTTTTAGAATCGGGACGAAATATAATATTCATGAAGACCACGACGGTCTAATTCACTCGGGGATAGATGGCATCGAAGTTTCCTGGATGAATGAAAAGATTGGCAACTGGATAGCCACACCTCGAGTTGGAAAATGTGTGGAAACTAATGCATTATGGTACAACTCATTGATGGCAATGGCAGACATGTCTGAGCTTATGGGTCGGGATCCCTACGAGTTCAGAGCTGTCGCCTCTTGGATTCAGGAGGCTTTCATCCAGGCTTTTTATGATTCAGAGAAAGGCTATTTGTATGATGTTGTTAATGACGATGAGAATGATGCCTCAATTAGACCAAACCAGATTTTTGCATTGAGTCTTCCATATCCCTTGCTTGAGAATAAAATGGCAAGGTCAGTTCTCAAGATTGTAACAAATGAGCTTTTAACTCCCTTTGGGCTAAGGACACTCTCCACCCAAGATCTAAGGTATGCACGGGCTTGTACTGGTGGTCCTAGAAGCCGAGCTGATGCCTCTCATCAAGGAAGTGTCCATCCGTGGCTGATTGGTCCATACATATCTGCCTATCTAACAGTCATGGGGCGAGAAACCTCTACACGTGCTTTTGCAGAGCAGGAGTTCTTTCGGCCAGTATTGAGCGCAGTGAAACGGGGCGCGCTTGGAACAATTTCAGACCTTTTTGATGGATCCTCGCCTCATAGAGATCGCGGATGCGTGTCTCGGGCACGAAATGTGGCTGAACTCTTGAGAGTCTATTTCGAGGAGTTGTAGGACGGTTTCAACAATGGAATTTCCTCGAGAGATACACCGAATAGAGATTCCCACTCCATTCGCTGTTGGCTCTATGAATTCTTATCTAATTGAGGGCGACCCTGTTATTTTGATTGATACCGGACCGAAAACGGATGAAGCTCTATCAACACTTCGGAAAGGCCTCATACGTGCAGGATACACTCTGGAAGATATAGATCACGTGTTATTAACGCATGGACATGTTGACCATACAGGTCTCGCAGGTACAATTGTTAGAGAAAATGAACACAAAGGTGACTCTTCCACAGGTGTGAGCATTCATGAGGCTGACAGTAATCGAGTGACTGACTATGAGGATTTCACAAAGGAGCGAGCTCAGTCCTATAATCATATTATTGAGATTGCTGGAGTCAGGACAGATGAACGGCCACATATGCCCGGAGGATATTTGGAAACCTACTTTCTCAAGTTTGGGGAATCGATTCCGGATGTGTTTTTACTCGAAGAAGGCACAACCATCAAGACAAGTATTGGCACACTCCGGACTATCTGGGTTCCAGGTCATTCCCTAGGCTCATGTTGTTTTGTCTGCAAAGAATCCAAGATTGCTTTCAGTGGTGACCACGTCCTAGGAACCATCAGTTCAAATCCGAGTCTTGATTACGATATTAGTGAGCAGATATCAATGGTCAGATATATTGGGTCTCTGAAACGAATGGAGTCCCTCTCCGGCTATATAGTCCTGCCAGGTCATCGCGACACCATTACAGATCTATCTAAGAGAATTTCTGAATTGCAGGCCGAATACAGTCTAAAACTGGATCAGATGCGGGGCTTCCTCTCATCCCAACCTCGAACTCTATACTGGCTCTCACGGAAGCAGTTTGGTGACTATGACGCAAACTCCCTGGTTCTAGCTCTGGCTGAAACCTATGATCTTCTAAGGATTCTTGAGAGTAGAGGAGAAGCTGTCATCGAAGATAACGAAGGCGTGATAGAAGCAATTTCACCTAGTTGAGCACTATATGACTCATCCAGTATACCTTAATATGCGCTCAAACTGAAGATAGATTGCAGTTTGTCGGTTTTTTTCCATCAGGGGTTACGATAAACGTGACCACTATGAACGCGCCACAAGATCAATTTCAGGTTTCATATACCGTGCTTGAGGTTAAGCTCCGATTCCTTGTTGAGCGAGGTTTGGTGGACTCAAGAGAATCTGTATTGGTCAAGGCGAGGTGACAATACATGAAGATAGGAAAAACCGGATTAGTTATGCTTGTTCTCCTGTCAAGTTTTGCATTGGGATTCTATGGAACAGGAATAGTTAGTGGACAAGGAGAAAGTGACCCTGCTCTTCATGTCGGCTGGCAGGTTGTCAATGAGACCGAGAACTTCAGTCATGACCAAGAACATTCTGAATGGGTGTTTGGTCCTCAGCCTAATGTTTGGATAGGCTATGCTGAAGGATGGGTTTGGAATGGCACCTCAATCGCTGATAACGGCTTTAGAGTGAATGCTAATGACCAGCTCCTAGTAAATATTTCAATACCCTGGGAGTTTCTCAGTTCTGCATCTACTCTTGACGCCGTTGGTTTCTGGGGAGTAACTCAACCTCATCAGAGAACGGCATTCGGCATGGAGTATAACGTCACATCTGGGGCGTGGAATAGTCTCAGTTTCAACTATGTCCATGAAGTAGATGTGCCAACAGGCCTAGGGTTCCTCGAACTCTTTGAAGACTATTGCCTCTATGAGAACAACACCGTTGATGGATCCTACGATCTTGTCTTTGCTATAATATTCATTGAAGAAGTCGTGAATGAAATCTTATGGACAGGATTGCAGGCTGTTGATACTTTAGGACGACCAATTAGCCCGTCATGGTTGGCAAAGGCAGAGGCTGGTGAATACGCCACGCCCCCAATTGGTCTTGGAATTGAAGTACCAAGAAGCGATTTCGCGTTGCCCAGCTATTACTATGCAGAAGTGATTGATAGCGCTGGTGATATCCTCCACTACGTTGATGTTGGTGACTTATTCACATTTAGGTTGGTTTCCAATGAGCCACTCGGTGATGTAATGGTCCAGTTCTCAATTTTGAGCTGGGACCCCGATTATGGATACCACAAACCTTGGGCGATGAAAGATCAGCTCTGGAATTTTTCCAGTACGGAAACTGTGCGTCCCTACTTCCCGCAAGTCCTATTCTTTGTCTACAACAGTACTGGCGCATATGCAGTTCCGGGGTATTTAGACAATATCGAGTGGATTTGGTTGGACATTGTGAATCAGTGGACTGTGAGTTACGATGTCGTCTTCAACCACACAACAGACCTGAGCCGCTTCTACTCTGTTGCTGATGTTTCTGTATCACCTACTCAACAAGAGATCACGTGGACAGGGTCCTACACGGATTATACAGACATGCATGAAGATCAGTACATTGAAGGAGAAACGGTAAAGCCAGAACCATATTTCTGGACGGTTATGAGTCAGGATGGACGCAACCTGAATCCGCGTCAGGAGATTGAACTCAAGAATACAGTTCAGTTATCATTCAAAAATGCGTTCATTGAGGCCAACATTCTCAATCAATACGGTGATCTTGCTGAACGTGCCATGCCAAATGACATACTAAATATCACTTTTGATGTACATGCTCCCAAGGACATCATAAATGGCACATACGAGATTTATGCTGAAGCCACCAACCTTTGGGTAGATGAGATTGGACAGAACATCGATGTAGATGGCATTTTTGTGAACAGAACCCTTCAAAATGTGACTATCTCATTTGGAGGATATGGCAGTGGACAGAATGAAACTCACACGTGGTCTTATGCTGTAAGACACTATTTTACGGTGGATTTTCTAGGTCCATTCAGTGGGGACTTCTCCATTTTTGTGATTCAGTATAGGAATCTTGAAACAGGAATAGCTGCACCACCAGAGTGGTTTCCGTTATTCGATCTAGCGGATTATCTTGGGTACGAGCTGACTATTGGCGAGGACCTAACGACAGGTCGAATTGATTTCGTTCTTGCGGCAGACACTCCCCCAGCAATCTACGATGATGTCACTGTGGAAGTAGGATTCTTTGATGACTATTTCCTGAATGCTTCGCTCCATACTGCCAATGATTTCAATTTGTACCCGATGGGCAGTCAAACAATAAAGGCCCCAATCACGACTAATATTCTCTGGAGTCCACACAGATTGATTGTTGGTAATATCCCAGTATGGGAACAACCGCTTTGGTCTGTTACGGATGAGGGTGCACTTGACCTAGATGGTAACGAATTCACAATAGATGACCAATACTATGTCAAGAGAACTGCTAGCTGGCATGACGAGGGCAACACCACACTCGAAGGCATGGTTGTTGGAGTTGAATTCGATCCCACTCCAGGAAGGATTGGTGATGAATTCAGGTCAACATCATGGATGGGAGTTGCAAGAACAATCATGGACTATCAGGCCAGTGAGGTGTTCTATTGGTATTCTGCTTCAAACGGATTGCCGGTCGGTGCCGCAGAAATGGATGAGATTCGTGATACATTGTGGGCTGATGAAATCGTTGAGATACCTGCACCTGGCTATGAATGGATAGCTTGGATGTCCAAAAATAGGACGGACATCCACACAAACATCCCAGGAATAGAATCAGGCGAATGGTCTAATACTTGGTTTGCATGGGGGACTGAACAGCACTATCGCGTAGCTGCTACAGAGCAGCGGCAAGAGTGGGCAGGATTCAGAGCCAAATATGCAGGTCTTCTTCTCTTCAACGACGGTGAAGGTGAGCTGGATAATGGTGCCCCTGATTTCCGGCTACGAGAAGGGCAAGTTGTAACGGATGAGGTGACACATTTCGTGCTCATTGATGACATTGAAAGCTTGGACCTCAAAAGACCGCTAGGCTCAGCTGCAGACAGCGGACTGGAAACTGTAAGCCCTGAAACGCCTGTGGAATTTGGAATCACCATCTATAATGTCAATGTGACCATCTATCCGCTTCGGATTCGTGACTCTGATGGCATCAGAGGGGCTTGGGACTACCGACAGTCTTACGAGGCTGTATCTAGTCTTACCGACGCAGACTTCGACTACTGGATTTCTACAGCCTCTGTTGAGAAGATGTCATTCGACATAAGCTTCAATGTTGACATGGTGAACTATGATGCTGAGGATCCCACACGATGGAATCACGCCGTGGCTTTCAAAGTTGACCAAGTCTTCGGTGCATGGACACTGAATGAGTTTGACAGCCGCGTTTTAGACAACAGGAGTCTTGCGGTGAACTTCTTTGGCATCTTGGGTACAGCTACTCGAACTACATACCAAGCTGAAGGTGCACCAATCGCAGACACAAATGGCGATAGTGTATCAGCCTCTTACTATCAGTTCGGTGCTGAAAATACACCGTTTGCCAATGTCACAATGGGGGGACTCCCCTACTACTGGGGTGATGATGGCTTCACGACAGAGTACACCTCCGGGTCATCCACCGCGCCAATAGGTGCTTTCAGTACCATGTACGAGTCAGCAGCAGGAGAAACTGTTACTGATTGGACGGTTGAGGCATCAATGTTGTTCATGACAGCAGGCTATGAGAACTGGGAAGGTCACGAGATTCGTTGCGACCCAGTGTTTGTTTCTTACTCCAGCGCTTTCCTATCGATGCAGGGCAACGAAACAACCACAACTACGACGAGTCCGACTACGACTCCACCGCCACCATCGGGTGACGGAATCTCTGCTCTCTACATTATGGTTGGAGCAATGGTTGCATTAGTTGTGCTGGTTCTAGTACTGGCACGACGCAGGTAATTTGAATAATATCATCTCGGGTTGGGTATCTTACCTGACCCGGGAACTCTTCTTTTTCAATCAAAAATCATCTTATCCCGAGGGCATCCTTGACTTCATCGGGAAGTGCATCCCGGACGACATTTCCCTCTATTAGGAAGCTATTGTCTGGCGGCATGACAAGTATCCATCCGTCCTTAGCGTATTCATATGCGGAGCATGACGCGTGTCCAGTTTCTAGCCAGTCATCAATATTGGGATCCCCCCCTACAACAAGGGTATAGAATAGAAGAGACATAGTTGTACTTAGAACGACTGCAATGCTGTTTCCTCGATGTCTGCCAATGAGTCCGCCGATGCATTCTGCGAGCCGCCTTCGCGCCATCATTAGGGACTCGCCCTTATCCGGGATAAAGTCAATGTCGTTCCAAAGATCCGGTAGGGTTTTCGCCAAGAATTGAACATTCGAATTCTTCTTGCCTAACTTAACATCGTGAAAACAGTCCTTTTCCTTGACCTCTACGTTGAACTCTGCACTTAGAATGTCTGCAGTTTCTTTGCTGACCTCATCCAAAGCGGAATAGATGACTTGAATGCCTGTTGCCACCCTAGAGCGCGCAAGCTCTATGACCTGATTCCTACCTCGAACCGTTAGACTACTGTGCTTTTTCGCATTTGTTTCTCCATTGGTAATTACATAGACCATCGTTCTCGCTGCAAGACCCGGACCGATGTCACCTTCTTGAATCAAGTCGAACATATGGCGATACCTCTCCTATATGGATAATCTCAACATGCTAATATGAGTCACTATTACGCGGCAAACCACAACAGTTCTACGATTATGCTTTTCTCAATCCTTCATATAACTTATAGCCGCATTCTCTCAAATCCCAAATATGGATGCTAGAGAATTGAACTAGAATAGACTGCTTTCCTTCGTGATCCTTGAAGCGCAAGAGAATGGTGAAACCTAACCTAGTGTCCAATTCAAATCCTAACATCTTTACAAGTCAAGCTGAATAACTTCTTGGTCCATGTTGAAGCTCCATTAATAGCTATAGCATTAGTGCGAAGGGCTTTAAGAAGAAAAGAACCGCTCGATGTGAGGCTTGTTGAATTGAAATTGCCAGTTGAGAAGATGATCAAGTTTGATGGCAAAACCTGTTTCATATGCGGAAAGTACCTACTAAACAACACGACTAATGACCTTGCATATCTCAAGCTCCCATCAGGCAATGCACAACGTGCAAAGCCTGACAAGTATTTCCTATTCTCATGTCCAAATTGCGGAAAGGTTGCACACAAACGCTGTTGGTATGATGTTGGGGAAATGAAGATTAAGAAGGGTTGGTTTGGGAAGAAGGAATATCGCCTAGGATGTCCTAGCTGTGGTCAGCAGCTATCGGCAACCAGATCTGAGCGCACAGATTGGAAGCGTGGATATCAGATTCCTGGTCATCCTGATGACGAATTGATTGAACTACATGTGGGCGATGTCGTGGCTTGGAAGGCAGGGTCAATATTCGGAAAAATAGGTAAGGCTATTGACAACTTCTTCAAGGCTGTTGGAATAGGGTCCCTCTCAGAATCTGAAACGAATGCCATTTCGCAAGCGGCGGCTAAGATTGGGAAGACACTGCGTGACGTTGCTCAGAAGGTCTTCCGTTTGGACATACCTGTAGAGAAACGGTCTGAGATAAAGGAGCTAAAGTGTCAGAACTGTGGTGCTCCCCTTCCACTTCCTGAGCCTTATGAGGAAGCTATTGTTTGCTCACACTGCGGCACTGCTCATCTTCTGCCTACCTAGATTGAACTCACGCAAACAACCTATATATGGCAACCAGCGAAGAATCAACTAGACTCCCATATGGAGGATTAGACCCGGATGCCGTACTACCTGGAGTTTAGCCAAAACGACTCGCAGTTTCATGAAACAACAAGGACATCGAGTGATGACACAATTTTGCTTGTTATCGATGATACACAAAAGAAGCTGCTGTTGTCTGTTCCCTCGAATGTTGGAATGATTACAAGAAGAGCTGCTGAACGCCAAGCTCGTGGAATTCAAAAGACCGGATTTCTGTTTGGTGATGGTGGCCGATATGGCCGAGATCACGAACTGGAAGTTCTAGGCGAGGGCGGTCAACTGCCCGACAGACTCCGGCAGAGTCCTAGAGAAGTCTATTAGACTCTTCATTTAGCTGCGAGCCCTTTGGGGCTCATTTCTTTTAATTCACCTGGAAAGGAGAAACTATTAAGGCGGGGGAAGTTCAAATGGCGATATCTTATAGATAGATAAGTCTATATACATCTTCACTATTGTTAACAGAATGGGGTGTAAAGTGTGGAAAAATGCATCGATGTGAAATACAGCGAAATCAAGAAGAAGCCCGTCATAGATTCGAAGGGCGAAACTCTTGGCAATATTAATGACTTCGTCTTCTCTATCGAAGAGAACAGAATGATTCCAAAATCCATCATGGTGGGTGGGAGTCGATTGGAAGAGTTGTTGGAGTCACTTGGACTTCGACCTGATGAAGACCCTATTTTCAGTGTGAATAACATTGATGTAATAGGAGAGGACAAAGTCACCCTAACGGTAGATGGAGAAACTCTATGTTCAACCCTTTGTGAAGACATTTTTGCTGAGAATGATAGAAAGCTATCTCAGATTTCAAAAGCGAAAGTCATTGACTCAGATGGATTCAAGATTGGAAAAGTGATTGATGTCTGGTTTGATGATGATGCTCAAGTGTGGCTTCTTTTGGGTGGCGGTTTCATAGAGGAAACTCTTGAGAAGATTGGAGTACAGCCAGATATTGACCTCATCGCTGGACCAAAGGATATCGATGTCTTCACGGATGAGGAGATCAGACTAAAGTGGACCCGATTTCAATTGGAGTCCAATTGTGAAAAGGACTATGATCGACTGAAGCGACAACTGGCATCTCGACATAAACCAAAGGACTACAAGCATGCGCAGCTCCGACTTGGACCCACCCATAGCCAATAGACAGAATAGTCAAGGATTGGGGAATCGCATCATTTTGGGCGAATCCTTTACAGCTGCGATTAGAAATCTTCATACATCCACATGTATTTCTTGGGGAACAAATCATCAAGCAATTTCGGAACTGCTCCTGAAATCCAGCCATACGGCACTAAATCATTCACACTCATAGTTCCATAAAGAAGGGCGGATATACCTCCTATCGTGAGAGTGATGTCTGTGTCAGCATCGCCTATAGGTTCTACCTTCATGCTGCCACCACTTGCATCTATCCAGTAGGTTTGATTGTTCCAATCACAATATGGGTCGGTAATCCGAAACGTGAGCTGGCCATCATTGTCCGCAGGTAATCCTTCCAAAGCAACCTGCACATCAATGCAGCGTGCCATGTATGTCAATCCAGTCTTGAGTTCCAGAATGTTTCTTCCTTCAATCCATTGATAGTAGTCATCGAGCAGCGGATTGACGGGGAGTGAAGCTTTTACTATCTGGTCAGAATGAAGATAGACGAAATTGAACAATGCGCTTCTTGCGAGATGATTCTTCCAGTACCACTCCCTCACATTCAATGAACCAATATTTGCCTCTCCCATGAAATCAGAATATCCTTTGTGCTGATAGAGCATCACTCCCTCTGCCTCGCCGCCCGGTCCAAATGCAACAGCTGTCCCTATTCTTGAACTCGCTGTCAACTCATTCCAACGCTTATCGCTTCTAGTAGTCGCGCCATGTGTTGAAGCCCCGATTTCTCTGAACAATGCTTTGTAGTGATCCGCAGCATTTTCCATGGACATCCTCTTCACAACGTACCCTTCCGGTAGCTTCCATCTGCTGAGGTGATAGGGATTAGCAATCACTCGCAATCTTGGGGGGCAATTAACATACCCAAATGCTCCGTAGAATGTGTCCTTGAAGGGATAGAGTACACTTGCTGCATACCCTTCGTCATGCATTACTTGAAACATATGAGTAGTAAGTCGTCGAACATGGCCTCTCCTTCTAGTTTCAGGGTAGCTTGTAATCATGGCTACAGCACCCATCTTCTTCCAGAAACCTCTAAGATTCTGTTTAAGCGGAATCAGCCGAGCTGATGCAATAGCAACCCCGTTCTCTTCAAGTAGAAAGTGATCATCGAAAGTGTAAGGAAATCGTTCTCGACTCATTTCGATATAGTCAGGAGGTAGACTGTACACATATCGTTCTAGTTCAGCAATCGAGTCAAAATCGTCTTCAGTTGCGCGCCTGATGTTCATTAGAACCATCTTTCAACAACACTTGTTGCCTCCTTCTAAAACATGACTATTAGCGTATTGAGATGTAATAATGGGAGCAATTGATATCCTGTTCCACTATCAAGCCGTGGCGCCTAGATTTCTGATAGTGAGAATTTGTGCTTATACTCTGCTATTGAATGGAAGTATTGTTTGAGAACCAGAATAGTGCCGCATATTTCCCTTTGGAAGGGGAACCATCCGGAAAAGTCAGTCAGAAGAGAATGACGACTAATAAAACACCGATAATGGTTAACACTGTCCCGCCTATCACTTTAGCACCCAGCTCCTCTTTTAGATAGACAGCTGAGATTGGTGCAGTGAAAATAGGTGCTGATGCAGTTATTACTGAAGTGATTGTGGCACCGACGAACTTGACGGCATAGCTGTAGAGTATCAAACTAAGTGACATGCTAAAAAGCCCAATCAGAAGTGCAAGAAGTGTGATACGTATGGTAGGGAGAGACTTGCCTCCTCTATGTTTAACGAAAAAGATGGGTACCAACACCAATGAGGCAACTAGCATACGGAAGAAGTTCGCTTCAGCAGCCCCAACAGATGTCAAGCCAAATTGAAAGGTCACATCACTCATTGCCCATAGAAATACAGTGAGAATCGCCAGAAAGAAACCAATTCTTCTTCTTCTATGATCAGCCAAGATGGAATCGAATGTTTCTATGGATTTCTCAGTTCTGGCTATGGCTCCAACTCCAACCACAACGAGGACTGCTCCGATAACTCTCTGAATTATGACTGGCTCGTCAAGAAAAAGAGCTGCAAGTAGGTAGACACCCAGTGGATAACTCATAGCAATTGGAAAAGCTCTGGCAACTCCTATTCGTTCTTGGCTCAGGAAGTAAACCGTATCTCCTACAACAATTCCCAAGATCATTGAGACCGCAAGGGGAAACATGGACTCCAGAGGCACCTCAAACTCGAATGTTCCTGCAGAAAGCACGGCGAAAAAATAAGCAGGTAGGAGACTGACCCAAATTCTTGTAAATGTAATATCAAGTGCACTGATGTTTTTATCGAGCTTCTTATAGATTACATTAGTAATGCCGAACAGAAGTGTTGCTCCTAATGCGCTCAATAGTCCAATAGTGTAGATCTCAGTGCCAGTCTGCATTGATAAGTTGGACCCATTAGTCCCTAATAATCATATAACCCAGTTTAAAGTCACATCTGGCGCCAATCAGAGCAAAAGTGTACGTTTCATCGAAGAATCGGTTGAATATACGGCTTTTGTCGTATCGTTTTTCGGCGAAATATCATCACCCATATAAGCTACCGTGCATCATGAAACTTAACTATAGTGGCTTACGGGCCAATAGAGGTGTGAGTTCTTAATGAGTGAAGAAATGGGCTTCAAGACTATAATCTTGTACCTTTCCGCTGTTGCGCTAGCGTTGTTCTACTTGCTTTACACGCCTTGGACATCACTTTCGGCATTTGCAGGAGGAATGGGTGCAGAGGTTTGGGTCTACTACTTTGCACTTGTATTGGGGCTATTGTTCCCCCTATACTATGCAATAGGACAAGAGAACATGGCATGGATGGTACTCGGCCTTGCTATCATTGTTAATTCGATAGTGTGGGCGATTGTCGAGCCAACAATGGCTGCTGCAGCAGTCATGATCCTGATTGTAGGGCTGCTTTTCTTCTTGGGTCCAATTCTGGAACCAAGGATGGGCAACTGGGACCTGATAAAGAACATCTTTCACATACTGAAGGGTCTCTTCATCATTCTTGCAGCTGGCTTCTATGCCAACTGGGTCTTGGATGATTTCATTGGCACGACGAGCATCAATCACATAATGCCTCCCTTCCTCTACATGGGTGGAGGCTTGTTTGTTGCTTTCGGAATCATCTTATTCATGTACGGTCTATTCAAGCTCTTCAAAATGTACACGGGTGAAAGAGTAGGGAAATTCTTCGGTGATTTGGCTAAGATATTCTACATTCTCATGGTCTTGGTCTTCCTGCTAGGTATCACTTACAATGTGACTGCCTACCTAGGCATAAATGCATGGACTGCAGCGACGTTCCCGACATCAATAGATTTCTTTGCAGGCATGGATGCAGTTGGTGATGGAAACTTGGCTGCAATTCTGCTGATCATCCTGTACATCTATGGCATGAGTAGGATTGCAGAGAAGCTAGAGCAGTAGTTCTTTCAAAAGGAAAGGCGAGTGAATGCTCCCTTTCCACACTTTTCTTTTTCTTAGCTTCCACTTCACAGGCAAAGGCAAGATTAGGAGATTATCCTCTTCCTAAGATTATTGATAGTTGGGAGTATTATTCTTCTATCCTCCGCTGATACAGTCATATGACAAAACGCTCGATCTCTATCAGGCACACCCTTTAGGGTGATTCTAACACCCAGCCCCTTATCTGTACTGACTTGCCTTGTCCACCCTCCAATTTTCACCTCAACTCGCTCTGAAGTGGCTTCCTCGACAATACTTCTTACTAAGGTAAAACCAGTATCTTGGAGTATCTTGTCAAGTTTCTCTTTCAATTCCATGGTAGTCCATCCTTCTACTTCAAAAGTAAACGCGCTGCTTGTCATATCATCAAGGAGTTTCTCGAAAAGCACTGGATCCATCCTTTCCGGTTTGAAGTCTCCAACAGCCTGTGTGGGAACGACTTCGGAGACAGGTGGAACTCTGGTTGGTGGTGCAGAGCCTGGTGCTAGGACATGGGGTCTGCCACCAAAGAACTCTTTCCTCTCTTCTTCGCTGACCCATGTCCTTTCCCTTGCAGGAGGTTTCCTCGGCTCTTTCGATTTCTTACCTGATGAGTCCGAACAGATGAGGTAGCAAATAACAAGTAAAAGAACCATCGCTGCGCCTGCCAAGGCCGGTGTGTAGATTGATTGCATTAGCATATTTCCCTAGCCTACCGTGATTGTTTTATCCTTACATAGTCCCTTCACATTTATCGATAAATAGTATGGGCTTCATCAGAAATCTCGTTGCTCCTTCACCTGCTTGGAAATAGTTATTTCTTTAGAAACTAAGATGGGCATAGGATTTGGGTAGATCGGAATGCGCCAAGTACTGAAGGTAAAAGAAGTCTTTTTGGCTACTCTAATCCTTCTGATTCTTTCAGGGAAATTTTTGACTCAAGCAGTGCCAATACCTGATTTTCCAATCGGACTAATTCTCGTTTATGAAATTGAGGATGAGTATTATGACCTCACCATCCATGCTACAGAATCATACGAAGTGATCGAGTGGACATCTCCCAATAATGCTAGCTTCCTGCTTCATGTGGGATACGCTCAGGACGGGACTTGGGATAACATCACTCGAAAGGTGAATTACACTTCCTGGGAGTTCACATTCTCTGAGCAAGAATTCAATGATACGGGTAGGATGGTACCGCTTTGGCGCGATGTGACTGATTGGGAGTCTGGATTGGCGATCACACTGTTGGATATTAACTTCACAATTATTGGCATTGACAATATTGAGGTTCAAGATTCATCAATCAGTTGTTGGGTTTTGGATGCAGATTATATAGGCGCCAATGAATGGGAATTCTACAACGTTCTATACTATGACACGCAATATGGAATTCTGATGATGAAATACCTTCATAGGTGGGCAGGTATCGAGGACTTTCGCAACACCGGGACGTTTACTACGACTCTCGTTGCGAGCAACATCTTGGATATAATTACATCTCCTTCTATGGAATCTATACTATCCTCAATCATGATAGATTTGGTATTAGTATTGGGAATCACCGTGGAGATCTTCGCAATATTAGTCATCAAGGGACGGAAAAGGCGCTAAGTCTGAAGTCGAATTAGAATCAACGCTTTCTACACAGCTAGTCTTTATTTCCAACGACTTATCCTCTCCGAGCGAGGACGAAAGCCAGCTGAAAGTGAGTGATTGCGAGCTCTAAGCAGAGCGATACGACCTTCCTTTTTCCGTGTATAGATAAGGTCCATTTCCCCTACGTACTTTTTCCATTGCTTGGCAAATGATTCAGCTGATTCCCTCTTGCTGCCTAGTATGTCAGGTACGTTATGATAGTCCTGTCTCACAAATGACTTGCCTAGCATTGACTTTCTTAGAAGTAGGTAGCGGGGAGACTCAATTGGACCAAGCACTTCCCCTAGAGCAGCAAGGTATGTTGCCCGCTCTCTTCTTGTACCACCCTCCACATGGCAGAAGACTTCCCCTCTCTTGCCTTCTTCCACAACAACTCTCATCTCTTCAATGGGCGTCCTGATTATGCGAACATCGCAGAGAGTTGCTAATACTGCCTTTCCCACTTGAGCGAGACTCGATCTGATAGGGCCATGCATCACAAAAAGCCAAAGTGCCTTCAGTGCTTTTGGTGCGAATCTTAGAATGAAAAAGAGGAATCCTAGCATTGGAAGGAATGAAAGGAAAGACAATCCTAGGTTCCCAATTGGCACAACCCATGAGAATATCTGCCTAGCTACAAAGAATCCAAAGATCAAGAACACCTCCCAGCTGAGTGCTGCGATTGTATTTCTAAAAACGAAGCCTCGCGGAACGGGAAGTCG